>JAGOHU010000107.1 GCA_017995975.1 Negativicutes bacterium | reverse complement strand
TTTTCTGGAGTTTTGTCAAAAATGGCGTGAGAGTAAGGGGGATGCTGGAAAAGCCTTTTTTGTAGTTGGAGTAGAGGAAGAAAATTGGAAAAACTGGCTTGAAAGAGTTCGGCAGGGGGAAAAAATTAGTGAATTGAATCCAATTGAAATAAAAGAACGAGAATTTTTTAGAAATTACTCAATTAACGAATTGGATCAATTTGTAGGCTATACTCCGATTGAGCTCCCAAATTTATCTATAGAATCTTTGCTTGCTGCTTGGGCTGTTCTGTTAGAAAAATCATCAAAGAATTCGGATTTAGCTAAAAGATATATTGGGACATTAGAGTTTTTTGGTTGGGATAATGATGCCGCAAGGCTGAAAGAAATCCTCCAAACATCAAAAAAAGATGATCCATTGTGCCAAATAGCAGAGTATGCAAAGTGTTTTCACTATTATTAAAAATGCAGTTGGGAATAGAGGGAGTGACCAAATGAATAATATCATTTTCAAGCGAATTTGGCAGGATGAGGATTTTTATGAAATTGAAGTGCAAGCTCAAAATAAGGTGATCTCCGCGTCAGCGAATTTTTATGTTGTGGACGAGGATATAGCAAGATTGTCGAAGGAACTGACGAATTTTCCTTTTGGTAGCAACAAAGAAATAGTATGGGAACTTCCGAATATTGAAGGTAGTCCAAGAGAGCTTTCACTCCGTATTTTTTTGAAAGATAAACTCGGTCATGTAAAGATTGAAATTTACATGGTTTTGAAAAATTATGATGAACCAGAACGATATAATTGTTTTTTCTCAGTATCCACCGAGATCGGTGTCTTAAATCGGTTTGGCCAAAGATTGATTGGGCTAAATAAACCAGTGATAGGGAAATCTGTGTCGATGGTTGAGTTAGATTTTTAAGCGAAGGGGTTGTTTGGATAAATAGAAAGGGAAAGCTTATTTGATGATTGTCAGCTATCGAAAAGGATGTGTTTGGATGGGAGAACCAAGGTTTCAAATTGACCATGAATTTGTGGTTAGCCAAGAAAAAACTTATTTTGGAAATCAGAGTGATATTTATCAAGTTGAAGATCGATTTACTATTTTGCTCGGAGGACAGAAGTTTTTCGAAGAACCTCATTTTCCGTTGTTAGAATTTGCATTGCATTTTAAAAAATGGGATAGAGAGGGGCGTAAAGGGGATTTTAATTTTTGTTCCCTTGATTATGATGATTATATCCCAATCATTCGGCTTCTGAGAAAAGGAAATCTTTGGCATTTTCGGTCGATTTGGGAGGAGTTTGATAGCTCTCATTTGTTGTTTTTTGTGGATGAGATATTTCCTGTATTGGAAGCTTTTGTAAAAAGGGTGGATCAGGAATTGTATGATGTATGTGGCTATGAAATTGATTACTATTACGAGATAGAGTTTCGGAAATATTTTCCAATGAAAAGATCATTTAAAAAATGGTTGTTTGAAAAGCTTAGTTTCTCAGATTCGAAGTGATTTTTTTGGAAATGTTAACAAAAAATTAATTTTTGAGACACTGAACTTCTGTTATAGTTAGAAATAAGGATTCATGAATAAGCAGGAGTATGATATGAAGAAGATTTTAGTGGTGGAAGACGAGGCGGCGATTCGAGAGCTGGTTTGTTTTCATTTGAATAAAGAAGGCTTTCAGACTTTGGAGGCTGGGACTGGTGGAGAGGCGATGGAGCTCTTGGCGAAGGAGCCGATTCAGCTAGCAATTTTGGATTGGATGTTGCCTGAGAAAAGTGGCTTGGAGATTTGTCAGGAGATGAATCGCAATCCTCAGTGGAGAAAAATTCCGGTGATTATGTTGACGGCTCGCAGTGAGGAGCTGGATAAAGTGGTTGGCTTGGAGACTGGGGCGGATGATTATATCACGAAGCCTTTTAGTCCTCGAGAGATGGTTTCTCGAGTGCGGGCGGTGTTGCGGCGAAATGGTAAAGAGGAAGAGCAAACAAAAGAATGGAATTTTGGCTCCCTCCGTCTGAATTTCTTTTCCCACCAAGCAGAGCTTAAGGGAAAGAAGATGGATTTGTCGCCGAAAGAATTTGAGCTTTTGAAGCTTTTTGTGATGAATGCTGGTAAGGCTTTTAGTCGTCAGGAGATATTGGAAAAAATCTGGGGTTATGATTATTTCGGAGAGACTCGGACCGTGGATGTGCATATCCGGCACTTGCGAGTGAAGCTAGCTGAGTGTCCAGAGATCGAGGAACGGCTGGAGACGGTGCGAAATGTGGGATATCGACTACGGAATTTTGAATAAAATAATGTAAAATCGGTAGCGGAATGATCTGCTGCCGATTTTTTAACAAAAAGTTAACATTCTCCTAATAAAGTAAAGCCAATTTATCGCTACACTATGGGTAGAGTGGTTGAGGGAGGAATAGGTAGAAATGGAAGGAAAAATTTCGGCAAATCAGCTTCGGCTTTTTTATGGTACTCATGAGGCACTAAAGGGAATTTCACTAACTGTGCAGCCTAAGACTGTGATGGCTTTGATTGGTCCATCGGGCTGTGGGAAATCGACTTTTTTGCGGACTCTAAATCGAATGAATGATTTGATCCCATCGGTCTTGATTGAAGGTGAAGTTCGAGTGGATGGAGAAAATATTTATCACCCAATGACTGATGTAGTGGCTTTACGAAAAAAAGTAGGCATGGTCTTTCAGCAGCCCAATCCTTTTCCCATGACGATTTATGAGAATATTGCTTATGGGCCATGGATTCACGGAGGGCTTCCCAAAGCTGAGATGAATGAGCGGGTGGAAAAGAGTCTCCGGGGCGCTGCTTTGTGGGACGAGGTAAAGGATCGACTTCATAGCCCTGCGATGGGGATGTCGGGCGGACAGCAACAAAGGCTTTGTATTGCTCGCCTTTTGGCGGTAGAGCCGGAAGTACTTTTGATGGATGAGCCTTGCTCGGCTCTAGATCCGATCTCTACTTTGAAAATTGAAGAATTGATGACTGAGCTAAAGAAAAAATATACGATCGTGATTGTGACTCACAATATGCAGCAGGCCGGGCGAGTATCCGATGAGACTGCATTTTTCTTGCAAGGGAAAATTGTCGAAGTCGGGGCAACAGATCGGATTTTTACTCAGCCTCAAGATCAACGGACTGAAGACTATATTACTGGTCGATTTGGATAAGGAGGAAGTATTGTGGAGACATTGCGTGGTGGTTATGGAAACGAATTAGAAATCGTTCAGCGAGATATTTTGAAAATGGGGGAGCTTTCGATTCAGGCGCTACATAAATCGGTTGAAGCTTTGGTAGAATTGGATTTACCCAAAGCAGAGCAGGTACTGGTTGAGGATTGGGCAATCAATCAGCTTGAAACGGATATTGAGCAACATTGTGTATTGATGATCGCTCGGCAACAACCTTTGGCAAGGGATCTGCGACTTTTGATGACTGGCTTGAAGATTACAACGGACTTGGAGCGGATTGGGGACTATGCCTGTGATATTGCTGAAATGGTTCGGCGGATCATGCCGAGAAAAGCACATATTAAGCCTTTGGTAGATATACCAAAAATGGCTGTGAAGGCTCAAGAAATGGTACAAGATGCCCTGAAAGCCTATCACGATCGAGACTTGGCTTTGGCTCAAAAGACTTTTAAAGATGACGATGTGGTGGATGAATATTATCGAAAAATCTATGACGAAATCTTAACCATGGTAGATAATCAGCCTGTGTCGGCGGCAGATGCTTTCTACTTGATTCAAGCGGCAAAATGCTTGGAACGAGTGGCAGATCATGCGACCAATATTGCCGAATGGGTGGTTTATTTAGAAACTGGCGAACGAGTTCGAGCGAATTAGAAAAAGAACCTGCATTATAGCAGGTTCTTTTTCTTTTTGAATTTATATTTTAGTGCTTAGAGGTAGTCGGACATGAAAGGTGCTGCCTTTGCCTAATATACTTTCTGCCCAGACTTCGCCTTGATGGAGAGTGACGATGTGCTTTACGATGGCTAGGCCGAGTCCGGTGCCTCCTTCGTTTCGCTGACGTGAAGAGTCGACTCGGTAGAAGCGCTGAAATATTTTTTCCAAGTCCTCTGTAGGGATTCCAACTCCTGTGTCAGTGATGGCCAGGTGAAGGAAGTTGTTTTCTTGGGTGAGTGCCAGATGGATTGATCCTTTTTCGGGGGTAAATTTTATTGCATTGGTTAGCAAATTATCGACACACTGCCGAAGCCAGTCTAGATTACCTTGAATATCCGGTAAGTTGAGTTGGAGCTCCTGAGTGAAAGCGATATTTTTGTCTTTTGCCAGTTCAAGAAAAAGCGGGATTTCATCTTGGCAAAGTTCTGTGAAATTTAAAGGTTGTTTCGCTATCAATGTAATTGCGTCATCTGACTCGAGTCGAGCCAATTTCTTTAAATCGCCTAATAGTCGCTTCATACGGAGAGATTCGGAGTGGATCAGATTTAAGAAATCTTTTTGTTTTTCCGGTGCCAGATTGTCTGTATCTAACAGGGTTTCTGAATACCCTTGAATGATTGCCAACGGAGTAGCGAGCTCGTGAGAGGCATTAGCGACAAATTCCCCTTGTCTTTGATAGAGAGCTTGTAGGGTGGTGATGTCGTGAAGAACCAGTAGGAAATTGGTGTTATTTCCCTCTTTCAAGGGACTGATGAAGGCTTGAAATATTTTCCGTTCCCCTGAGAAAGGAAGTTCAAAGGAAAAAGTGACTGTAGCATTTTTCCGATTGGCTTCTTGAAAGGCTGTGACCAGCTCAGTGCGATGGATTAGCTGTAAGAAATGTTTCTCTAAGGGATTTTCAAAATAGCGAATCCCCGCTTCATTAACATCTTGAATGATTCCCTCAGTGGATAGAAGAAAGACTGGGTCTTCCATTTGTTCAAGGATCAGGCGAGATTTTTTCTTTTCTGCTGAAAGATTTTCTAGTTGGGTTCCGAGAGAAGTTCCGAGTTGATTGAAGGTATGAGCTAGAATTCCGATTTCGTCTTTGCGGCGAATTTGACTACGAGCAGTCAAGTCACCTTGATTCATTTTTTCGGCAATTTGAGTGAGTTCTTCGATGGGAGCTGTGAAGCGACGAGCTAGAAAAAGAGCGAAAAGGATGGCGATCAGGCAGCTAAATAGAAGACCGGTGATCAAGATATTCTTCTGAGCTTCAAAGAGGGCGGTGATCGGAGTCAGTGGGCTGGCGATGCGTATGACTCCTTTTTGCAAATTGGTCGGAGAAATGGGTACTGCCGTGTAGAGCATGGTCTGTTTGAGTGTATCGCTGTAGCGGAGAAGGGATTTTCTTTTTCCTTCGAGAGTCGCTCGGACTTCTTCTCGATTGCTATGATTGTCCATGCTTTCTGGAGACTCTTGGGAGTCGGCGATGACTTTACCCGAACCATCGATGATGGTGACTCGATAAGGGCTTGCCCCAGTGAGTTCTTTTAGTCGCTCTTGGAGGCTTCTCGGGTCTGAGTCGGGAGTGAAAAGAGCATTTCGATATAAACTTCCTTCCGTATATAAGGAATTGCCCAACTGGTGAAGGGACGACTCTTTTTCCTTTTCATATAGGTAAAAGCCAAGGCTGCCTAAAAGGACCAGTGAAAAGACAAAGAAGGTGAGAATTAATTGATTGCGAATACCCCAAATTTTCATAAGTAAATCTCCTTTTGCTCTCTTGATATACTCCTATGATACCTGCTAGAGAGCTTGCTTTTCAAGGTAGTGAGAAAACTTAACATAAACTTTACAAACTCATAATTTATGAACTCGTTTCTTCCAGTATGATAGAGCCATAAGGATAAAGGAGGAAGATGTTCATGAATTTTTCAAGTAAATGGGCAAAAATTTTATTGGCAGCGGCGATCAGTACAAGTTTATTGGTGGTAGCCGGTTGTGGTGGAGATAAGCCAAAGGCTGGGGATACAAAGGTAGTGGAAGGTACTGTAATGGCTTCGGGCTCAACAGCGCTTTTACCGCTCTTGAAAATTGGGCAGGAAGAATTTCAAAAAGAAAATGCAAAAGTTACAATTAATATTAGTGGCGGCGGTTCGTTTACTGGTCAAAACCAGGTGGCAAGTGGAGCTGTACAAATCGGCAACTCAGATGTGGCTCTCCAGGATAGCTTGAAGGACAAAGGACTAGTCGAACATAAACTGGTTGGAATTCCTTTTGTTTTTGTGACTCACCCAGAAGTGGGAGTGACCGATTTGAAAGCAGCTCAAGTGATTGATATCCTGACTGGTAAAATTACCAACTGGAAAGA
>JAGOHU010000106.1 GCA_017995975.1 Negativicutes bacterium | reverse complement strand
TCGCGATTTTAATCAAGAAGTACCGAAAAAAATGGAAGAATTGATAAAATTACCAGGAGTTGGTCGAAAAAGTGCCAATGTAATTTTAAGCCAAGCTTTTGATATACCTGGTTTTGCAGTGGATACCCATGTGATGAGAGTCTCTCGTCGCTTAGGACTTTCTAAAGGAAAGGCACCAGAAGCAGTGGAAAAAGAAATTACTAAAACTTTAATTCCTGAGATGTGGGGCGAAGCCCACCATTGGCTCATCTGGCATGGACGACTTGTGTGCTCAGCTCGAAGTCCAAAATGTCTGGAATGTACGATATCTCATGTGTGTCCTAAAATTGGAGTATAAAAAAAGTGCCTAACTGGCACTTTTTATTTTATAATTTTATAATTTCACCTGGTAATACTACTTGGACAGGAATTTTATATTTTGATTCGGTTAATTGCTTATATTTTTCTGGGTCTTGGTCAATGATTGGCCAAGTTTGGTAGTGCATTGGAATTACTTTTTTTGGATTTAGTAATTTCGCAGCCAAAGCAGCATCCGAAGGTCCCATGGTGAAATTATCACCAATTGGAAGCAAAGCGTAATCAATTTCCTCCAATTGACCTAATAACTCCATATCACCAAAGATACCAGTATCTCCAGCAAAATAAATGGTTTTTCCATAAAAACTAAAGATAAACCCACAAGCATGACCGCCAGAAATACCTGACCCATGGAATGCCTGGGTCACTCGAACCCAACCAAATGGAAAATTGTATTTACCTCCAATATGCATCGAGTGGGCAAGCACATCATTTTCTACACAAAGATTGGCTATTTCAGCCGTTGATATGACAGTTGCTTGGGTTCGCTTAGCGATCTCAATTGTATCGCCTAAATGATCACTATGAGCATGTGAGACCAGAATGAAATCACACTCTACATCACTTGCTTTTTGCTTTTCCCATGGATTATTGGTAAGAAAAGGGTCTACTAAAAGAATTGGTATATCCTTGTAGCTAAACATGAAAGCCGAATGTCCATAATAGTGTAATTTAACCATAAAAAAATCACCTCTTTTATATTTTCTTTTGTTTAATTTCAATTTTAATAAAGAAAATCCTTTTCAAAATCTGTTAAAATAAGAATAGATAAAAAAAGGAGTCGAAGTTCATTATGCATATTGTTTTACATCAACCAGAAATACCCGGAAATACGGGGAATATTGCACGGCTCGCGGCAGCTTTAGGTGCTACTTTGCATTTGATAAAACCTCTAGGCTTTTCGCTAGAAGATAAATATTTGAAAAGAGCCGGGTTGGATTATTGGCATCTATTAGATATTCAAATCCATGAAAATTATGATTTATTTTTGGAGAAATATTTTACTGGAGAAGAGCAGATTTATTTTTTGAGCACGAAAGGTACTGAATCCTACACTGAGCAAGAATACACTGAAAATGATATACTGGTCTTCGGAAGAGAAACAGCAGGACTTCCTCCTAACTTTAGTGCAATTTATTCCGGAATTCCAGTGCGAATCCCAATGGTGGAAGGAGCCAGATCTTTGAATCTTTCCAATGCTGTGGCTATTATATGTTATGAAGCGGCTAGACAAAATCGTTTTAAAGGAATGAAAATTAGATGAATTTACAATTTGGACCTGCCGGAAGTCCAATTCGGTTTAAAGAAGCAGGTTATAAAAGTACTTTAGAGATGCCAAATTGGCTAAAAGGTCAAGGATTGCAAGCTTTTGAGTATGCTTGTGGGCGAGGTTATGTTTTTGGTGAAGATTTTGCCAAAGAAATGGGTGAAAGAGCCCTAAATGCTGGGATATCTATGAGTCTTCATGCACCTTATTATATCAACTTAGCGACAGAAGATGATGAACGTAAAGAGAAAGTCTTGACCTATTTAAAAGATGCTGTAAAGTTTGCAAAAATGATGAATGCTGATCGAATTGTCTTTCATCCTGGAGGAGCATCCAAAGGACGCGAAGTAGCTCTTTTTAATGCTCAAAATCTTTTAAGTCGCTTTCTGGAATGGATGTCTGAAGAAGACCCAAACAAACAAATACTTCTAGGGATCGAAACTCATGGAACGAAAAATCAATTAGGAAATTTAGAAGAGCTAATTGCTCTTTGTAAATTAGATACGGAGCGAATGATTCCAGTAATTGATTGGGCACATTTGCACGCAGTAGCTAATGGAGGATATGCCCAGAAAGAAGACTATCTGCTTGTTTTAGAATCCATTGCCACTCACCTTGGTGACTCGCTCTTACAACGCATGCATATGCATTTTAGTGCAATTGAATATGGGCCTTCGGGCGAACTTCGTCACCGCACTTTTGCAGAAACTGGATATGGGCCTGATCGAGAGCCGTTATTGGAAGCCTTACTAGACATGAATGCTTCTGGTCGAGTTATTTGTGAATGTGCAGGGACTCAAGATGTGGATGCTTTATTTTTACAAAATATCTATAAAAGTATGATAAAATAAATTAAAGGGGTGTTTTTATGCGTAATCCATATGATAGCGCTCATCAACTGGCAAAAGATTTATCCCATTCAAGTGAGTACCAAGAATTTAAAAATGCTGGTGAAAAAGCAAAAGAAAGCAAAACTTTACTAAAGCAACTTCAAGATTTTATGCAAAAACAAATGATTTTGGAAATTGAAATGATGAGTGGTCAAAATCCGAGTGAAGAAAAACTAAAAGAATTAGAAGGACTCTATCAATTAATTCAACTTCATCCAACTGGGGTAGAGTTTTTAGAGAAACAAATGAAATTCCAAAGATTGATGGCCGATCTAATGAAAATCATTAACGACAGTGTGGCAGAAGGAAATCAAATATTAGCGGAAAAAGTGGAGGAATAATGACTCTCGAAACAATCGTTCAAAAGTTATCTCCTATTGAAGCTCGTATAAACGAACCAATTCAAAAATACACTACTTTTAAAGTGGGAGGGCCAGTAGATTTATTTGTAATTGTAAAAAATAGAAATGAACTACAAAGTGCACTTCAAATAATCACTCAAGCTGGACTTGCATGGATGGTGATTGGTAAAGGGTCAAATTTATTGATCACTGATGATGGCCTAGAAGGCGCAGTCGTTTTCTTGGATGGTGAGTTTAAGTCTAATCGAATTTCTGAAAAGAATATGCTCTATTGTGGTGCTGGAATGGAGCTATCTGAAGTAAGCGAATTAGCTTTTCATCATGGCTATACAGGTTCTGAATTTGCAATTGGAATTCCTGGTAGTTTTGGTGGGGGAGTTTTTATGAATGCTGGAGCTTATGACGGAGAAGTATCTTCGATTATTCATGAAGTCGAGTGGATGAGTGAAAGTGGAGAAATTCAGAATTTTTCAAAAGAACATTGCTGCTTTGAGTATCGTAAAAGTTTCTTTCAAAAAAAGAAGGGAGTTATCTTGGGAGCAACTTTGTCTTTAGATTCTGGTAATCCAGATGAAATAAAATTTAAAATGGATGATTTGACTGAAAAAAGAAATACTAAACAGCCTTTAGAATGGCCAAGTGCAGGGAGTACCTTTAAAAGGCCTCCAGGATATTTTGCCGGTACTTTAATTCAAGAAGCTGGTCTAAAAGGCTTTGTGCTTGGTGGAGCTCAAGTATCAGAAAAACATGCAGGTTTTGTTATTAATGCAAATGAAGCGAAGGCAGAAGATATCTTAAATCTTATGGATCACATTCGCAAGCAGGTGTTCGAGTATGCTCAAGTATGGTTAGTTCCAGAGGTACGAATTCTTGGTCGAAGTAGTGAGAAATGGCAATTTTTATACCAATTTTAAAAGTCAGAAAGTAGGAACTGTTATGAAATTAACTTTTTTTGGTGCTGCTCGTCAGGTTACTGGTTCATCCCATCTAATTGAAGTTGATGGTAATAAAGTATTGATTGATTGCGGATTATTCCAGGGGAGAAAGCAACTAGAAAAATTAAATCGTCGCAAGTTTCCATTTAATCCGGCTGATTTACAAGCCGTTATTTTGACTCACTCTCACATTGATCATGCTGGCTTACTGCCGCGCTTATATAGCCAAGGTTTTCGAGGGAAGATATTTGCAACCAGTGCTAGTGCGGATCTTTGTAGCGTCATGCTACCAGATAGTGCTCACATCCAAACCTATGATGCAGAACTATTGAATCGAAAAGGAAAAAGACGAGGCCGACCTCCTGTTGAGCCTCTTTACACAATCGAAGAAGCGGCTGAGTGTCTAAAACTTTTTAGCCCGAAAGAATATAAGGAATGTTTTTCTCCCATCTCAGGGATTCAAGCTCGTTTTTTAGATGCAGGGCATATCCTAGGCTCATCTTTTGTCGAATTGACAATTAGTGAAAAAGACAAAGAAGAATTTACAATTGTATTTTCCGGTGATCTGGGTCAATCGGGACAACCAATTATTAATGATCCTTCGTTGATTAGAAAAGCTGATTATTTGGTCACAGAAGGTACATATGGCGATAAGGTTCATACAGATGTAAATCGTGAGGATGAATTAGCTCGAATTATTAATACAACAATCGACCGAAAGGGTCATGTTGTGATTCCATCTTTTGCAGTTGGACGAGCACAAATTTTACTTTACGAACTCTATAAATTAATGAAAGCTGGAAAAATTCCGTGGATTCCAGTATATCTAGATAGCCCCTTGGCAGTGGCTGCAACAAAAATTACCATGAAACATGCAGAAGACTTTGATGAGGAAGCTCGAAAAATGCTTGGCAATGCAGAACAATGGTTGAGTAATTTTCACTTTACTTCTTCTGTCGAAGAATCAAGAGCAATTAATGATATTCCGGGTGGAGCAGTGATTATTTCAGCAAGCGGTATGGCTGATGCAGGAAGAATACGTCATCATTTAAAATACAATTTATGGAAGCCCGAGTGCTCGGTAATTTTTGTAGGCTATCAAGCTGAAGGAACTCTTGGGAGACAACTGATCGAAGGCCGAAAGAAAGTTCGTATTTTAGGTGAAACAATTACTGTAGAAGCCGAAATTCATAAACTGGAAGGTTTTTCTGCTCATGCGGACAAAGAAGAAATCATTGACTGGTTAGGCCACTTTTCGACAACTCTCAAAGAAATATTTTTAGTCCATGGTGAAGAAGAAGTTCTCATGGCTTTTTCAGAAGAATTAAAGAAAAAACTAAAAATACCAGTTTCAATTCCTTACTTAGGAGATCAATATGAGGTCTTAAAAGAAAAAATTACCTATGTTGGCTCTACTTTATCTGCATCAGAAGAGCTAGAACCAGATATGATGGATATGTTCCATAGCTTTGAGTCAGACTACCGAAACTACAGGGAAATCCTACTCAATCGGGCTGTCAAGCATCCAACTGATTCGAAAGAAGTTGCTCAACGTTTAGCACGAATTAAACGTTTTTTACGAAAAAGTATTGATGAGTTGGACAGACCAGAGTAGAATAGTAGGGTAACTATTTTTATATGGTACGTGAAGGCGGGCCTTAACGCCCGCTTTTATCTATGAAGGGGAGAATTTATGAAAAACTTAAGAAACATTGCTATTATTGCCCACGTTGATCACGGAAAAACTACACTGGTAGATGCTTTGCTAAGACAAAGTGGAACTTTCCGTTCTCATGAACAAGTAACCGAACGAGTTATGGACTCAAATGATTTGGAAAAAGAACGTGGAATTACGATCTTAGCAAAAAACACGGCAATTTTATGGGACGGAATCCGGATCAACATTGTAGATACTCCGGGTCATGCTGATTTTGGTGGCGAAGTCGAGCGGACCTTAGGGATGGTAGACGGAGTTCTCCTACTTGTAGATGCTTATGAAGGTCCGATGCCTCAAACCAAATATGTACTTCGAAAAGCTTTGGAGAAAGGTCTAAAGCCAATTGTAGTTGTCAATAAAATTGATCGTCCTGACCAAAGAGCTGTTGAAGTGGTTGATGAAGTACTTGATTTGTTTATCGAATTGGATGCAGATGAAGATCAACTCGATTTTCCGGTTTTGTATGCTTCCGCACGTAATGGATTCGCTAAAGACAAATTTACTGATGAAGACAAAGATATGACCCCATTATACGGAGCGATTGTAAAGCACATCCCCGAACCTACTGGAGACTCTGAAGAACCACTTCAAATTTTAATTTCAGCAATTGATCGAGATGAGTATGTTGGTCGAATTGCTATTGGTCGAATTGTGCGTGGGCGAATTAAAACAGGTCAGCCAGTAGTAGTTACCGATGGAGTTGAGAGTATCAAAGGAAAAGTTGGTACTCTATATGGGTATGAAG
>JAGOHU010000105.1 GCA_017995975.1 Negativicutes bacterium | reverse complement strand
TCTTCTATTTCTCGGAAAGCTTTTCGGATCAATGCTGTTTCTTCGATTTCCTCTGAGAATCGAGGAGATTGGGAAAAATAAATACTTGTAATCCCGCCATTCAATTCAACAATCCCTATTTTCCCCAGCTTTGTGGGATAAAAGAATACTTTTTTCATTTTTTCCATCCTCACTTCTATTTATTGCTATATTGTACACAGTTGTATAAGTAATTATATCAGTAAAACACTTCTATAACTTCTGGTTTTTCATGATATAATTATTTAATCATAAATTAGGGGGAAGAAAAATGCAAAAAGCAGTTGTGGTCATCCAATGTGATATCACTTGTCGTCGATGTAGCGGATTTGCTTGTTCTCAGACTTTTCACGATCGAGTTGACTTTTTTGAAGGCTATCCAGAAGATACCTTCTATCTAGCCATGACCTGTGGGGGTTGTTGTGGCAAAGGTCTTTCGGCAAAATTAAGCCATTTCCTGCAAATGAGTCGAAAAAAATTAAACCTTCTTCCCAAAGATATTGCTGTCCACTTAGCCTCATGTATTACTACAGATAATCGCCACTTTGAAAGGTGCCCTCATTTTGATTATATGGTTGCAATTATCAAAAAAAATGGTTGCGATCATATTATAGAAGGAACTTATCTCAGTCAAAATGCGAAAAAGAAACGTCAGGCAGGAGTTTATAAAACTTATTCTCCCCTCACTCTAGAAGAGTAATTCTTTCGAAAAAGTTCCCATGTCTCTTGGAGACATGGGAACTTTTTATTGAGCTTATTCTACTTTCAGATCGTTAAAAACAACAATCCCGCCGGGAGTTGTCCAAAGACCTTTTACATTTTTCTTAGAAATCATAAGGTGCTCTGTGACTTGAGTGGTTAACACTGGTCGATCTTCACGGATTTTTTGTTGGATTTTCACATAAATTGCTTTACGTTTTTCCATATCCATTTCTTGGCGAGCCTCTTGTACCCATTGCTCTACTTGAATATCTGCATAGCGAGAATTATTTTCATGCTTCGCACCTGCTTTGGTAAAAGGAGCTACATAGCCATAATCTCCATCTCCGGTTTGGTTGGACCAACCAGTTAGGTTGAGTTGAAAATCTCCTTTTCGGCTTTCTTCCATGTAGGTACCCATATCCCACGAGCGAATTTCAACAGTAATTCCAAGGGGTTTGAGTTGAGCTTGGATAACTTCTGCCAGATTTAGGCGTATTTTTCGATCCGGAGTGATCAATATTACTTTTGCTCCGTTCGCATAGCCGGCTTCCACCATAAGTTTCTTCGCTTTTTCTATATCATGGGGATAAGAGTCTAATTTCGTATAACCAAATACATCTGGGCCTAAAGTGGAAACTTCTTTTTTGCCACTACCCGAAAAAACACCTTTGTAAATAGCATCAAAATCAAGAGCCAGGCTGACAGCTTCACGAACCTTTGGATTGTTAAAAGGAGCTTGGCTGGTGTTCATCGCCACAAATTCGACCCGATAGCTCAAGCTTTTCACTAAATTCATATCTAGTTCTTTGGAAAGTCGCTCTGCATCAGTGACTGGCACTGCTTCGGCGGCTTGAGCTTCGCCAGTTTTAACCATTGCCATCCGAGTTGCATCTTCTTTTACAGTTTTAAAGATTACTTTTGCCACCGTGATTTTCGTTCCCCAATATTGATCATTGCGAACCAGAGTCACTGCTTCGCCTTTGGTCCAGCTTTCAAATTTGAGTGGGCCAGTTCCGACTGGATTGGCCTTTAACGATTTGGTACCTGCTTTATCTGCTTCCATCGCTTTAGGGCTGATAATTGAGCCAGCTGGATGAGTCAGATGAAGGAGAAGAGGTGCAAAAGGTTTGTCTGTGATAAATTGCACTTTATCGTCGCCAATTACTTTTACTTCAACCACTGGAGTAAACATCACTCGGCGAGTTTTCGGCTTTTCTTTATCTAAAAGTCGGTCAAAAGTCGCTTTCACTGCTTGGGCATTGAAGTCACTTCCGTCGTGAAATTTGACTCCTTTTCGCAAGGTAAATTCCAGTGTGGTCGGATTGATTTGCTTCCATTCGGTTGCTAATCCAGGAACGATTTTATTTTCTTTGTCGGTGGTTACCAAAGTTTCGTATATTTTTCGACCTGTCACGGTTAGTGACTGAGAGTCAATTCCTGTTTGAGGGTCTAAGTCGGTTGCATCGTTGTTGATTGCATAAATAAAGGTTGAGTTAGCCCCACCTTTTTTATCGCCTCCGCAGCCTGAAATGAGTAACATCAGTGCTCCCAAAAGAGCGAAGGCCAGTGCCCATTTTTTAGTCATTCTTTTTCCACCTTTCTACTGTTCTACCATTCTACATTTATAACGAACTTTAAGAGTTTCTACTTTTTTAAGCGATAAGCCATCCACAGAGCTCCTAAAGACATTACCATAAAAATTGTTGCGGATAATAGCAACATAGAGATTGTTAAATAATTTTTTAAAAACCCATAAAGTATCATAGATGATACTGCTCCAAGGGTCCCAAAATTTACAAAAGCACTTACCAATTTGGGTGATGGCTTGTCGTTCATCAAAGTGGCTTGAGAAAGCATCGTCGCGTAGATACCCGAGCATCCTAACCCGGTGACAGCGACCCAAAAATAGCTCCAGTTCCCCTTGGACAAGAAGACCGTACCAATATAACCAATAATGGCAATACAAAACAGACTATAAAGAAAATATTTTGTTGGAATCCAGCGTGAAATTTGACCGGAAAAAAATCGCCCTAATCCCATAAATACCCAAAAAATAGATAATGCCATTGCTGCCCATTGGGCTGAGAATCCAACATCGATTTGCATATAAGGAACAATCCAGAAAAAGAAACCTGCTTCACCGATTGTATAACAAATAAAAGCGAGAGCGAGAAACTTGAGAGAAGGGCTCCACTCGAATTCTGCTTGATTTTTGGGCAATTCTTGTTTGGGCTTTAATAGCTCTGGATCTACTTTTAGACCAATTAAGCAAGGAATAAGCAAAAGAACTCCTACTAAATAAGGAACCTGCCATGGAAAACCTCTTTCCAACAGATCACCTACTAAATAAGGCCCACCTACTGCACCGATAGCAAAGGAAAAATTTAGAAGGTTCAGCTTAGCAGTTCGCTCTTGTTGATCATAGGAGGCTACAATAAAATAGTTGGCATAAAAGATCATAGAGCCCACCAGCATTCCCACACAAAGCCAGCCAAAAACGAAAATCGGATAGGCCGGGCTAAAGGCACTCATCAAGAGCGCACCTACCGCAAATAGCCAGAGAAGGAAAAATGTTTTTTTATAAGGTCTAGGGAGTAGCAGTCGGGGGGCTAATTGCACTGAGATCACCCGACCAAAATAGAGTGCTCCTGTGGCATAGCTTAGGGCAGATAAATCTACCTGCAAGGTCTTTGCAATCGATGATGCTAAAGGCCCAGGAACCATACTGTTGTAACCTAAAAAAATAAAAAGTAAATAGGCGGTCCAAGTAGCAATCATTTTAAATTAACTCCTCTTTAATATCCTTACCCATGGTATTTCTCGAACTTAATTGTATCATTAAAAAAGAGTTTTTGCTCAATCAAATTAGACACCCTTCTGCCTTTTCTTGCAGAACTGGATAGATCCCTAAATTTTTAAACCAGAGACTTTCTCTCTCGATATTTGTAAGGGCTTCTTGCCAAGCCACCGAAGTGGCTTCATCTACAATATCGATAAAGAAATAGTATTCCCCAATTTTGGCTCCTGTCGGTCGTGATTCGATCCGAGTCATATTGATTTTTCGGCTTGAAAATTCTTGTAAAACTTCTTGTAAGCTACCGGATTTTTCACCATTAATCATACAAACAAACGAAATTTTGAGCCAACCAACCTTAGGCAAAGGAGGTGCGTTTTTTTTCACTTGGACAAAGCGGGTACAATTGCTTTTTTGATCTTGAATCCGTTCTTTTAAAATCACCAAAGACAATTCTTCACCTGACTGTCGACTGCCAATTGCAGCAAGGTCGGTGTGACCTTGAAGAAGTTCGTACACTGCCCCAGCACTGCTGGCAAAAGGAGTGAGTTGAGCTTCTGGATAAGTTGCCTTTATAAACTTACGACATTGACCTAAAGCCTGAGGATGTGAAATGATTTCTCTCACTGCTTGGTTAGGATCGACTCCCCAGAGAAAGTGTTCGATTGGTAATAAATATTCGTTGGTAATTTGAAGATTGACCCCGTGAGCCAACACATCGGTAGCAACCAAAACGGCTCCCTCGGTGGAATTTTCGATTGGCACAATCGCCTCATCCACTTCACTGCTCTCAACCACTTCCAACACTTGTTCCATCGTAGGATAAGCAATCAATTCGGCTGAAGTCCCTTGGTAAACCTGCTGAGTCATTTGGTGGCTGTAAGTTCCTACGGGTCCTAGATAAGCTACTTTTACTTTCATTTCCATCCTCACTCACTTCCTTCTTAATAATAAGAAACAAAAAAAGCCCTCCTCAAGGGACAGCTTTGGCTGTGGTACCACCCTAGTCAATTGAATAAAAAAATAAAAGGGCAGTACCAGGGGCGAGAAAACTCGCGGTACCACCCTTTTTAAGATTTTTCAATCTACTCTTTGCCCTTTAGCGGAGGCAACCGGAAAAGCCTACCCAGAAAACCTTCAGCTCTTCAAGCTCCGGAATGAACTTCATCTTTTTCCTTCTGCTAGCTTCCCACCATCGCCAGCTCTCTATAAGAATTCCAAAGATTACTCTTTCCCTCATTGCTTTATCTTTTTCAATATAGGTTAATTTTATCAATCGTTTGTAAACTTGTCAACACAAATTATTCTCGTTATTTTAGAAAGGACCTAATTTAATCGCTGCAGCTGTCCAAGTGATAATGATTGCGCAGACCATCCAAATCCCTAGTAAAGGAAATGCAAAGCGGCACCAACGGTCAAAAGGAATTCCTGCTACAGCTAGGTAACCCATCAAGCTAGCCGAAGTGGGAGCTATCATGCCGGTCAAGGCATCACCAAATTGGAAAGCTACAATGGTCGTTTGACGAGTCACACCAATAATATCGCCTAGAGGCACTAAGATTGGCATAGTGGTCGCTGCCATACCAGTAGAGGAAGGAATAATGAAATTCAAAATGGATTGAGCAAACATCATACCAATTGCAGAAAGTTCGACTGGAAGTCCCTGAACAGCAACTGCCAAGCCATGAACCACAGTGTCAATGATTTGCCCTTCCGTCAAAATCACCACAATTCCTCGTGAAAGTCCTACAATGAGAGCACCAAAAATAATTGTCTTGGCTCCTTCTACGAAAGTACGAGCGATAGTGCTTGGTCCCATGCCGCCGATCAGACCACCAACAAGACCCATACCGAAGAAAATCGCTGCAATCTCATCAATATAATAATCAAGTTTCATAACTCCATAAATGATAAATGCAAATCCAACCACTACAGTGAAAAGAACAATCTTTCTTTTGCTAGTTAAGTCGGAATCATTTTCATCTACCCGGTCATTAATTTCGCTAACTACACCATACATGTGGCTTTTTGTGGGGTCTTTTTTTACTTTCATAGCATACCATTGAACATAAGCAATTCCGGTTATAAGTAAAATAAGATACATGCCAATCCGGAATTCATAGCCTGAAAAAGGTGGCAATTCTGCAAGTCCTTGAGATACTCCAACGGAGAAAGGATTTAATATCCCACCAGCAAAGCCTGCCAGTGCTCCCATGCTCACCATGGCTGTTCCAGTCAGTCGATCAAAGCCGAGTCGATTTGCTACTGCAATGCCGAGGGGAACAAAAATAATCGTTTCTTCGGACATCCCAAACATAAAACCGCCAACAGAGAAAAGGGCCATTGTTGCTGGGATCAGTAGGAAGGTTTTGTTTTGAAAAAAACGGATGGCTCGGATAATCCCTGCGTTAAACGCTCCAGTATCTTCGAGAATCCGAAAAGAACCGGCAACGACAAACAAAAATGCTACGATATTTGCGGCTCCTTTAAATCCTTTTGGAAAAGCCATCAAGACATCCATAATCCCCATATGCTTTGCATCAATATACTTAAATGATGTAGGGATTACGATCATGCGACCTGTGGCAGCATGTTTGACTTTTTCATAGACTCCTCCAGGTAATAACCAAGTTGCCAAAGCAGCAATAAGAATAAATACAAAAATAATTACATAGGTGTGAGGTATTTTTATGGCTTGATAATCTTTTTTTTCGTTCTCCATTGTTGTTATCATCCCTCTCGTCGAATAATATTAGATTCTGAAACTCCTCAGCTTTTATATAATTATGCAACATTCAGATTATATAATCAA
>JAGOHU010000104.1 GCA_017995975.1 Negativicutes bacterium | reverse complement strand
TCAGGAACACAGGCAACATTGCTGCTACATAAGCAGTACCAGATGCAAAGAGATAACGAACCGCAACGCTAGCAAATACAATTACCCAAAGAGCTAATGTCGCATTGTCACCAAAATTCATATAGGACTTCATCACTACCGCAAGCCAACTAAAGAATTTCATTTTTGTCAAAACATCCGACAAACCAACAATACCACCAAACCAGATTAGTGTACTCCAGCCACTTTTGTTTTTAAGTAGTTCGTCCCAACTCATAACCCCAGTTATAAAAGTTAGCGCCATAATACCTACCGCAACCGAAGTCGCATTCATAGCGATTTTCACACCCATGAATTTAGTAATTCCGAAGAATTCTTTAAGTACAGAAGGCATCATCCAGCCAAGAAGAGCTAAAATAAATAAAGCAACTAAGAACTTTTCTTTTGTGCTCATGGGTCCAAGTTCCCTCAGACCATCTTCAGCAATCTTTTTGTTATCTACTTTTTTAAGCTCTGGAGGATCCATCAGATAAACAACCAATGGGATGATCAAAAGAAGTAAGAAGCCAGGTACAACTAAAGCTTTTGCCCAAAACATCCAGTCTAAACTTACGTCCATAATTTTCTTCATATAATCCCCAGCAAGAGCATTTGGGGCCATTGCAGTAACGAACATAAAGCTAGTAACTTTAGTTACCATATACGTGTTTACCATTAAATAAGATCCTACTTTTTTTGCTGTATCCCCAGGCTGAGAACCCAAAGCTACCGCCACACTATTCATGATAGGGAATACAATTCCACCTGCGCGAGCAGTGTTGGACGGAGTTGCTGGTGCAACTGCTAAGTCAAGAAAAGCAGTAACATAGCCCAGCCCTAATGTGGTGTGGCCCAATTTGCCAATCAAAAGGTAAGCAATTCTTTTTCCTAAGCCTGTATTTACAAACGCAGCACTCAAAGTAAAAGCAGCAAACACCAACCAAGTGGTTGTGGAAGCATAACCAGCTAACGCTCCTTTAGGATCATTAAAGATCAATGCTGTTGCCGCAACTGCCCCTAGTAAAATTACTGGCTCTGGGAAAGGCTTCAATACCAACCCAAGGATCGCTGCTGCATAAATCAGAAACATCCGCCATGCATTCACACTAAGTCCATCCGGTGGTGTCACATACCAAAAACCTGCTACCAAAGCAATAAGCACACCTAGTTTAATCAGTTTGTCTTTACTCATTTGATTTAACCTCCTTTTATACTATCATAATGACTATTTCTAGATTGTTCCTTTTTTCGTACAATTTTTATATTTTTCTGAAAATTACTTCTGGCCCACAATACCAACAAGTTTCTTTCAGTAAATATACGAATTAAACCCTCATAAAACTTCCTTTTTTAACTCCTCAAAAGAATTCAAAATATGTTGCCGTACCATATTTTTGATTTGCTTTGAATCCTCTGAAACTAATGCCTCATAAATTTTACGATGCTCCTGCAAAGCATTTTTCCGCCTTTCTGGATGGGCTAAATTGATATTCCGGAACCGCCGTAAATCTTCACGGGATTGAGATAAAATTCCTTTGATTTTATGAAATTCACTTTTTTCAATCAGCAACGAATCAAACTGGTGCAACCCTTGGCTCACTTCATAATAATCTCCAGTTTTATCCGAACTTTCCGCTTCCTGTAAAAAGATATCCAGTTCTTCAAAATCCTCTTTATCCATTTTTTGAGCAGCATCAAGAATCACAACTGGCTCCAAATGATAGCGAATCAAATAAATTTCTTCAACTTCCTTTAAGTCCAAAGCTCTTACAAAATAACTTTTCGTGTCTCTACGTTCCAAAAAGCCTTCCGCTTCTAAACGTTGTAGTGCGTCTCGTACTGGGGTTCGACTTGCTTGAAAACGTTCAGCAATCTCTCGCTCAATCATTTTTTGATTTGGAGTGAGGTGCCCTTCCAAGATTGCACTTCGCAAATAATCAAAAATAATTTCTCGAATGGGTTGTACCTGAGTCAATCCTGCGGGAACCACCAATTCGCTTAAATTAGTATTAGTCATTTTACTTACACCCTTTTAATGTATCTCGGTAATAATTAATTTGGGAACCCGACTGCAAAATCGCCCGTTCTCCTGGATTGAGAGCGCCCAAGCGGAATCGCAATTCGTCTTGGGGATCTCCCTCACGAACTAAGTAACCCAAGACATCTTCCTTTCCTTCTGCTAAAGCTCGTCGCACATTTGGCAAATAAATCCAATCACCAATTTGCAATTTTTTCAACATCCCTTCGTCTAAGCAAAGTGGTAAAATCCCCCAATTGATTAAATTGCTACGATATCGTTTAGTTGCATATTCAATCGCAATATTTCCAAGTCCGCCCAGCACTTTTTGCCCAGAAGCCGCTTGTTCACGAGCCGACCCATCACCAGGACGCAATGCTACAACCACACTCCCAAGTTGAGTGGTGCTGGCATCAGAAATAGGAACTCCCTTTTCTTTTAAAAATTCTAAGATATTTGCAGCCCCTTCATTCCCTTCGCGAATTTTCGCAACTCGCTGTTTTTCTAAAGCCAAGACTTGCTTCGTTCTCTCTAGATAATTTGGATCTTTTCTGGAAAGAGTAAAATCAGACAATCGAATTGGATTAGAACGGAAAGAGGAGGTTTCGCCCGAAGGCATCAATTCATCTGTCGTAGTCACAGGGTCGTGAATTACCGAAGCTACTTTCAGCAAAACATTTTCCCCCAAGGATTCCATTTCTGGCCATGGGGTAATATTAGGACCAAAAACAATTTCAGCTTTTTGATCCGGTTGATTAAACCCTTGGTACACTCTTTTTTGATAAATTTCTCCATCAAAATGATAGGCTGGCTCAGAACTATCAAAATCAATATCAGCAGCAGAAGTCAATTTTCCTTGATTGAGCGCAGTAGCCGCAACAGATCGAGCATCCATTAATGCAACCGAAGCAATTTGGTGTTCCCCAGGTTTTGACCCTTCACGATTTGGGAAATTACGCGTTGCATGACGGACACTCAAACCACCATTGGCTGGTGTATCTCCAGCACCAAAGCAAGGACCACAAAAAGCGGTTCGTAAAACCACTCCATTCAACATGAGTTGTTCTAGAACTCCTTGTCGAGCCAATTCCAAATTAATAGGTTGACTACCCGGGTAGATACTCAATGAAAAATCTCCATCTCCCGTAGAATGATCTCCTAAAATCCGAGCCGCCATAACAATATTTTCAAAGGTTCCACCGGAGCACCCAGCAATTACACCCTGATCTACTTGTAGCGCTCCATTGATCCACTTATCACGTAATGAAAACAGACTTGAATCATCCAGCATTTTTTTACCTTCTGCCTCAGCAAGCTTCAATATCTCTTCTCCGTTATTTTGCACCTCTGCAATCGTAAACACATTGCTCGGATGGAAAGGCAATGCAATCATTGGTTGAATTTTCCCCAAATCGACAACAATCATGCGATCATATAATGCCACCGAATTCGGTTTCAATTCTTTATATTCTGAAATCCGTCCATGGATTGCCAAAAACTCTTTCACTTTTTGATCCGTACTCCAAATACTGCTCCAACAAGTTGTTTCAGTAGTCATTACATCTACTCCATTGCGGAAATCAACCGAAAGTTTTTCCACCCCAGGACCGATGAATTCCATTACAGCATTCTTAACAAATTCATTTTTAAAAACTGCACCAACAATTGCTAACGCAAGATCCTGAGGACCTACGCCATGGGGAACATCACCTTTTAAATAAACCCCAACCACATCAGGATAACTCATTTGATAAGGTTGGCTCAAAAGTTGTTTTGCAATTTCAGGCCCCCCCTCTCCCACTGCCATAGTACCTAGGGCACCATAACGAGTGTGACTATCTGAGCCCATGATCATTTTTCCACAACTTGCGTACATTTCCCGCATATAACTATGAATCACCGCTTGGTGAGCAGGAACAAAAATCCCACCAAAACGCTTGGCAGCCGAAAGACCAAAGCGATGGTCATCTTCATTGATCGTCCCCCCAACTGCAGCCAAACTATTATGGCAATTTGTCAAAATATAAGGAATCGGGAATTTTTCCATGCCGCTCGCCATCGCAGATTGAATAATTCCAACATAAGTAATATCATGAGAAGCTAATTCATCAAAAGTAATTGCAAGCTCATTCGGGCTATCACTTTTAGAATGATCTTGTAAAATCCCAAAAGAGATTGTACCTTGAGAAGCTTTTTCTAATGCTAATTCTCTCCCATCAATTTGGCCCTTTTTTTCTTCCATTTCTACTTTTGAAATTAGTGTTTTACCATCAATTAAATAGGTAGGCTGATTCATTAATTGTATCATTTTCATTCCTCCTTATTTTTTGGTATACCGAATACCAAGATTATAACTTGAATTATCATAAAATTCTATCTTTTTATTTCAGAAAAAAAGTTCTTTTCATATCACCTGATTTGAAAAGAACTTTTCGACTATAAGCAATTCACTAAGACTAATTTCACTAAGACTCAATTCATTTTTTAGACTTCAAATATAAATAAGTGCTCTGTGGAACCATCTTTTGGATCAATTCCCAATTTTCGTCTTTTAAGGCTTGTCGAACTTTAGAGGCACTGATCACATCCTCACCTGCTTGGAAACGAGGAATCACTTCTACATCGATCCCCAGGGCTGGTAATACTTTCATCAAAGCTTCATTGTAAGCTTGAGTCGTTCGGTCAGTTGGCTCGTCTCCTACAAATCGTTGACAAATTCCTAAAGCTGGAGCAATTCGTTCTGCAAAAACATTCACATCCAAAAGAGTTTGAGCTTCCAAAGCATCCTGACCTTTTACAAAATAGGTAGGGAAAGTCGCAGAGGAAATAATATATTTACCACTAGGAACGACCTTTACGTTTGGTAAATGAGCTGTTCCCTTTCGTACCAGTTCAATCCGATCTTCAAAAGGAAAAACCGATTGATCTTCTTCCACAACAAATAAAATAACTTCCTCACTATTTGCAGAAGCATATTCAACCAATTTTTGATGGCCCAGAGTAAAAGGATTACAGTTCATCACCAAAGCGGCTCGCTTACACTCGGTCGGCGACAATTGAGCTTTTACTTTCTCACAAAACCCATCGACTCCACCAATCCCGATTTCTAAAAGGGCAGCCCAAGGCTCAGCTACTGCCACTTTCCGAAAGCCAGCCCATTCAAAAAATTTCACTTTTTCTGGCTTGGTGAAAAGTTGAAAGCTAAAAACACCTCGCCGAGCCCCCTCGGCTACAAGGAGACTAATAATTTTTGCCAGAAGTCCTTCTCCTTGAATGGTTTCATCAATTGCTACATTACGAAGCACCGACCCTTTTAAAGAGCCGGTTCCGATCATTTCATCGTCCCGGTATAATGCCACTGTGTAGTCCACTTGATCTTCAAAAGATAAATCAAAACGAGCTAAAAAATCCTCCACCTGTTTTCTTTCTTTTGGATCACTTAACCGAATAATTCTTTCTGAATCCATCTTATCTCATTTCCACTTCATTTTTTCGAAATAATTTTAATACATTTTTACTATTCTCTAAGCATAGGTGCAAGTCTTTCCGAATACTTTCTTCTGCTTCAATGGTACGAGCTGCAATCCAAGTACCTCCGTATACTGCATCAGAAAGAAGGTGCCCCGACATCAAAGCCCCGACCGTACCAGCAAAAAACGCATCGCCAGCTCCAGTCGTATCTACTGGCTTGGTAGGTACCGCCTTCACTCGACCACTTTGCCTGCCATCCCACCACAAAGCCCCATGCTCGCCAAGAGTGACTACAAGATTGGCAATTCCAGCTTCTTCCGCACACTCTTTGAATATCTTCTTCGCTTCTTCTTCCTTCGTTAAATCCACCGATAAACCAAAGAGCTGCTCCGCTTCAATCTCATTGCAGATAAATAAATCGAGAGCCTTTAGCAAATCGAGCCGCTTTTTAGCAACCGATAAATTGCCTGGAATACCGTATAATTTTTTTCGCTTATTTTTAGCTACCCGTATCGCCCGCTCTGCCAACGATTCGGTCAAATCAATCTCCACCGCAAAATAATTCACCCGATCCATCAAAGAATCCTGAATTTTTTCCCAATGATTTTCTAAATGAGTAAAGTCGGGCAAATGAGAAACAGACCCTTGCAAATTCCCGTCTTCTCCCAAGATCGCCAGCCAGATACCCATCCCATCTTTTTCGACTGGTAGAATATAGTCCGTAGGGATTCCGTATTCCTTCATCTGATGGATCACAGTTTGACCCGCTCCACTTGCATCTACCGTAGAAACCAGAAAAGAATTCTTGCCAACCCGGCTTAGATT
>JAGOHU010000001.1 GCA_017995975.1 Negativicutes bacterium | reverse complement strand
ACCTTGGCGGAGTCAATCGAGCTAGACAAATGGCTGATCTCCTCGAAGCGCCAATTGCAATTATTGAAAAACGACGACCTATGCCTGGGGTTGCAGAAGTGATGAATATCATTGGTTCTGTAGAAGGTAAAAATGTCATTATCGTTGACGATATTATTGACACCGCCGGTTCTCTCACTGAGGGAGCAAATGCACTCAAAAAATTTGGAGCAAAAGATATCTATGCAGCTTGTACTCACCCGGTCTTTAGCGACCCGGCGATTCAACGAATTGCTGACTCGGCTCTCAAAGAAGTAGTAGTGAGTGATTCGATCCCAGTACCAGAAGAGAAAATGCATGAAAAAATTAAAGTTATTTCCCTTGCACCTCTCTTTGGCGAAACAATCCTTCGAATCTCGAAAAATTACTCGGTCAGTTGTCTCTTTGATGAAAAAACAATCAAACAAGGAAAATTGTGGTGCTAAACGAGTACAGGACTTTAAGGAACAAAGTGACGAAAAAGTCCTAGTACGAGGGATACCGTAGCCTTGATGAAATCGAGTGAAACGAAGATTGAATCTAGTCCCAACGGTACAAACGAGTAAATCTATAAAAAGCCCACTCGGAACGAAAGTTTGGAGTGGGCTTTTGTGTGTGTGTGCAACTTTTCAAGGAACAAAGTGACGAAAAAGTCCTAGTACGAGGGATACCGTAGCCTTGATGAAATCGAGTGAAACGAAGATTGAATCTATTCCCAACGGTAAAAACGACCCTGTGTCCTAAGAGTGGGAGGAGTGAGTGAGTTGAAAAAAATCTTTTTGATCTTTGTTGTTATGATATTTGCTTCAGTTTCTTTTGCGTCATCACCACCAGCCAAATTAATAATACCAAATAAGTTAAATGGAGAAGTGAATTTTGACATAACTGCAGGGAAAAAATGGATGAAACCTAAAATGGATGTTATTTTCTACCAAGAACCGTCTTCTGATAGTGAGGTTGCTTTTATTTTAAAAAAAGATAATACAGCTACTGCTATGGGGTCTCAACTTCATACCTATCCTTATCAAAGTAAACAGATTTCAACAGAAGATAGTACGATTTATTTTTTGTACTATGATGGCGAAGGATTCTATTCTGTTTGGGCAGATTATGGGAATTTCGATAAGATATTTTCTGTTCAGTTGAACAGTAACAAAATAAAAATAACTAGTGATTTGTGGATTATGGCAAAAGATCATAAGAGTAAAAAAATAGGGTGGACACAATTCTATGGATTTAATAATTGGTATTCCGAGCCAGGGTCAGGAGTATTTTTAAGTCCAGATTTAATCGACAAAGCTTATTAGTTGAAATCATGAAGTTGTGATATTTTTGTCCTTATAATGTGGGTAGTGCTACGAAGACGGAGTTTTCAAAGAAACCTTACATATCGAAGTTGTAACAGATCATTTCTTCTTCCAAATAAAAAACCTCCTAACATATTGTAGTTTTTCTACTCTATATTAGGAGGTTTTTTATTTTTTTTACATTAGGCAAGATCTGTTGTGGGAGTAAATTTACTATTTTACAGAGTCAATTACTTCTTGGATGACTGGTTTGCAAGCTCCGCAACCAGTTCCAGCTTGAGTTGCTTCTTGAACTGCTTCAAGAGTCTCTGCTCCACCTTTGACTGCATCTTCGATTTGACCTACAGTTACACTAAAGCAATGACATACGGTTGTACTTTTATCCATAATGAATACCTCCAATAATATTTATAATTTGGTAGAATCGAATCTACTTTTTGATTATACAAAAAAGAAAGAGCAAAAACAATAACTATTATTAATTGTTACGAGATAAAAGGGTAAAAAAGAGTGAACTAAATTGAGTCGAAAAGATTTGCTGATTTTTTTTCTCATTTATGGGACAATAAGAGGTAGAGTTTTATTTTATATTTAGGAGCGGGTAATCAATGAAAGTAATCGTAGGCTTGGGGAATCCGGGCAGAGAATATGTGAATACAAGGCATAATGCAGGCTTTTGGGTGATCGAAGCTTTGGCAGAAAAGTTTAAGGTGACTAATTGGAAAGATCAATACAATGCTAGTGTTGGGGAGATTCGTATTGGTGCTGAAAAAGTTCTTTTGGTGATGCCTCAGACTTTTATGAATCTAAGTGGCGATGCGGTACAACCATTGCTTCATTTTTTTAAGGTTCCTTTAGAAGATTTGATTGTTATTTATGATGATCTTGATTTGCCAGCTGGGCAAGTACGGATTCGGAAAAATGGCTCATCCGGTGGACAAAGGGGAATGACCTCAATTATCCAGCGCTTGGGAGCTGAGGATTTTCCCCGAATTCGGATGGGAATCGGACGGCCGCCGACGGGCTGGAAGGTACCAGACTATGTGTTGTCTCGTCCCACCGAAGAAGAGGCACCTCTGTTTAAAGAAGCGATTGGATTAGCCGCCGAGGCAGCAGAGCGGTTTGTGAAAGAAGAACTGAGCAATGTGATGAATGATATTCATCGACGAAATAAAAAAGAAGAAAAAAAGGCAAGGAAAGAAAAGAACGATGAAGAACAAGCAACAGAAAAGTCCGAGTAAAAAAGGGACTGAAAAAAAAGGAAGAGAGCTTCCAAAGTTTGAAAGTGTCGGCTATCCTCGTCCTCTTTATGGAGATATAGAAGGAAGCCTTTATGATATTCCTGGCTATCGAGCATTAGGTAGAAAAGGGATTAAGATTGCTCCGTTAGAACCTCAAGAACTTTTGCCTTTGAATAAAGACAGCGTTTTGTATTCGTTGCCGAGCCGAAAGCCGATGTTGTGGAAAAAAGATGAAATTGAAATATTGCCTTTGCCTATGACGGCGGTAGGTGCAGTATTGCCTGAAGGATATATTTTGAATGCTTTATCAGCTTTTGATAGCTCAGCCAAAGGAGAAGAATCGTTGCCTCCGCTAGCTTATGGGGCTTTAACCTGTTGGCAGAATCAAAATTGGGTGGCTGCTAGTCGAGTGAAGAATCCCATTTCAGAAGAATTACCAGAAGTTCATTGGTTTAGCTATCGTGGGGAGCTTCAAAAAATAATGGGATTATCCCGAGTTGAAAATCTCCCAACTGAGTCGGCAGTGGTGATTCACTATGTTCCAGGAATTTCGAATTCGGCTCATGAAGTTGAAGGATTGGTAAATTTCTTAGAAAGTCACCAGCCCAAACAGATTCATATGATTAATGGAATTTGTGAATGGGAAGCTCTTTTTGAGTTACTTACTGAAGCGGATCAAGAAGAATTGAGCTTGTCGCGATTTGTAAAAAAAATACAACAAACAGTCCCGTCAGCTGAAATTTGCCAAGTAGTTCCTTATTGGAAGGAGGAAATGAAATGAGCTTTAAAATTATTACTTACAATGTAAATTCGATCCGTAGTCGACTTGAGGCTTTGGACGAACTTTTGGAAAAAGAAAAACCTACGGTGATTGCTTTGCAAGAAACCAAAGTGATGGATGATAAATTTCCTCTTGAGTGGTTTGAAGAGCGTAACTATCATGTGGCATTCAAAGGCGAAAAAAGCTACAACGGAGTAGCGATCGCCTCTACTTTGCCTCTGGAAGATGTACGCTTTGGCAGCGGTGGTTGGGAGCTACCAGGAGAAGCACGCTTAATTTCTGCCACAATTGATGGGGTTCGCGTGGTGAATTCCTATGTACCCCAAGGCCGTGAAGTGGACACAGAGCCATGGTTTTATAAATTGGGCTGGCTCAAACAAATGAAAAATTACTGGAACTTTTTTGGCAATCCAGATCAGCCTTGGATTTGGTTAGGTGACTTAAATGTAGCAGTAGGTGATTTTGATGTGCATGATCCGAAGCGTTTGGCTGGTTCGGTTGGCTTTCATCCGGAAGAACGAAAAATCATGACTGATTTGATGAGCTGGGGTTGGGAAGATATCTTCCGCAAATTCCGTACTGGTACAGATGAATTTACCTTTTGGGATTATCGAGGGATCAATGGATTTGAAAGAAATTTAGGATGGCGGATTGACCATATTTGGGCAACTCCTGCCTTAGCTGCCTGTTCGACTGATTCTTATGTGTTGAGAGAATTTCGAGGGAAAGAAAAGCCATCGGATCATGCACCCTTAGTAGCTGTGTTTGACTGGCCGAGAGAAGGGGTTGCCAAAATGCCTCCGCTACCTAAAGTAGTCGAAGCTGGGAAATCGGAAGAGCAAACAAGTTTATTTGATTAGTAGTGAGGGGAGTTGGATTTGTGCTACAAGAATTACGAAAGCCCTTGCGGATTATTTTATCGTTAGCTTTGGTTCTTTTTATTTACTTATGGGCAAATCCAGCTAAAGATTTAGCATTTAGCGGACTGTTTTTTGAAAATGGCGAATTTATCGGCTCTCACTGGCGGATTGCAAGAATTTCTGATTATAGTGTGTATTTTTTTAGCACTCTATTTGTAATTCTATTTCTCGGGCGAGCGGCACGAATCTGGTTTCGCAAAAAAGAGTTGTGCAACAAAGGGCAACGATTGCTCTTCTTTGTATTGATTATGCTGATTGGAGCTGTAGGGGTGGTTCAAAATCTGAAGTTCACCTCTGAACGCCCCCGACCTTATTCGTTAATTGAATTTGGAGGTACCCGTTCTTTTGCCCCGGTGCTGGAATTTAAAGATACGAATCTGGCTTTCGTTCCCAATGAGGAACGTTCTTTTCCAAGTGGTCATACAGCAGGCTCTTTTTCATTAATTGCTCTGGCAGTCACGACGGAAAAAAAGCGCAAAAGAGATTTCATTTTCCTAGCTGGTTTTGTCTACTCTTTGTTTGCAGGCTTTATGCGAATAGTGGAGGGAAATCATTTTTTAAGTGATGTAATTGGAGCCATGGTAATCGTTGCTTTTTGTATGTTAGTCCTTGATTGGATTTGGCCTTGGCCAGTTGAAAAATCAACAATCTGATTTATTTATAGAAAATATTTGCAGGGGAAAAAAAGTGTGCTATAATATACTGTAGCATGTGGTAAACATGAATGTATAAGCAAGGTAGGTGAACTCAAATGAAAGAAGGAATTCATCCTAAATATCAACAAGCAAAAGTACAATGCGGTTGTGGAAATGCTTTTGAAACTGGCTCGACAAAAGAAAGTTTGCGTGTAGATGTTTGTTCGAATTGTCACCCATTCTATACAGGGCAACAACGTAATGTAGCTGCTCGTGGTCGGGTTGAGCAATTTAACCGTCGTTACGGAGCTAAGTAAGTTCAATTGGATAAGAAGACAGATGGCAGAGCAGTGATGCTCTGCTATTTTTCTAGCGTGATATTGTGAATTTGGTTCACTTGATATAGAGGAGAAATTATGGGTAAAAATATACAAAAAGTTGGTGGGCAAGCAGTTCTTGAGGGAGTCATGATGCGAGCCGGAGACCATATGGCGATTGCGGTGAGAAATCTTCAAGGTGAAATCAGTGTAGAAACTGAAGAGATTGATTCTTGGGGAAAACGCTGGCCGATTTTGAAATGGCCTCTTTTGCGTGGTGCAGCCGGAATGATCGAATCTATGAAAATTGGAGCGAAGGCCTTACATTTTTCGGCAGTTGTCCTAGGTGAAGAAGAAGAAGGCGGCGAAAGTGGCTGGTTAAGTACTTTGATGATGGGACTTGGCTTCCTATTGGCCTTAGGTCTTTTTGTAGCTCTTCCCAGCGTGGCAACTCGCTTTTTAGCTCCGGAAGGTCTGCCAAGTTGGCAACTAAGTGTCATTGAAGGGCTGATGAAGGTATTTATCTTTTTGGCTTATTTGGTGGGTATTTCCCAACTGAAAGATATTCGTCGAGTTTTTGAATATCATGGGGCAGAGCATAAAACCATTTATGCTTATGAAAATGGCAAAGAACTAACTGTGGAAAATGTGAAACCTTACACTCGACTTCACCCCCGCTGTGGTACGAATTTTCTTTTTCTAGTGGTGATGGTGAGTATTATCGTTTCTGCTTTTGTGACTTGGTCCTCTTTGCCAGAACGGATATTATGGCGTATTGGACTGCTTCCTTTGGTGGCAGGCTTAGCTTATGAGTTGATTCGCCTTGGTGGAAGTAGTGATCACTGGTTCATTAAAATGATTATGTTTCCTGGGTTGATGCTTCAAAACCTAACAACTCGAGAGCCTGATGAGAGTCAAATTGAAGTAGCGATTGTTTCATTAGAAAATGCTTTGAGCGGTTCGTCTGAAAAAGTGGAAGAATCTGAATTACCATTAATTTCGTAAAGAGAAAATCGAAAGGGAGAAAAGATTGTGTTAAATAAATTGCGAGTGTTTGAAGAAAGATATCAAGAATTGGAGTCCCGAATTTCTGATCCGGAACTGATCGCCAATCAAAGCGAGTGGCAAAAAGAAATGCGGGCCCATGGTCAATTGACTCCTTTGGTCGAAGAGTATCGGAAATACCGAGTGGTAATGGAAGGAATTCAAGAAGCAAAAGAAATTCTAAGAGAAACCTCCGACTCGGAAATGATTGAAATGGCGAAAGCTGAGCTGAATGAGCTAGAACCTCAAGTAGATGGAATCGAACAAAATTTAAAAATTCTTCTTCTCCCTAAAGACCCGAATGATGAGAAAGATGTAATTGTTGAGATACGAGGCGGAGCTGGTGGGGATGAAGCGGCACTTTTTGCAGGAGATTTATTTCGTATGTACAACCGTTATGCAGAAGAAAGAGGCTGGCGAGTGGAACTTCTCGAATCCAACCCAACCGAGCTGGGAGGCTTCAAAGAAGTTATTTTTGCGATTAGTGGATCTGGCGCTTATAGTCGTCTCAAATATGAAAGCGGAGTTCACCGAGTACAACGGATTCCTACTACCGAATCAGGCGGACGAATCCACACTTCGACTGTGACGGTTGCGGTGTTACCAGAGGTAGAAGATGTAGAGGTAAACATTGGCCCTAATGATCTGCGGATTGATACCTATTGCGCCAGTGGCGCTGGTGGACAACACGTTAACCGTACCGAATCAGCAGTACGGATTGTACATTTACCAACAAATATTGTGGTGACTTGCCAAGATGAAAAGTCTCAGCTTAAAAACAAAGATAAAGCGATGCGAGTTCTCCGAGCGAAAGTGCTCGAAGCAGCTCAAGCAGCCCAAGCAGCCGAATTGGCCCAAAATCGGAAAGAGCAAGTAGGGACTGGGGACCGAAGTGAGCGAATTCGGACTTACAATTTCCCTCAAGGACGAGTTTCGGATCACCGAATTGGTCTGACTCTCCATAAATTAGATATGATTTTAAACGGTGAATTAGATGAATTGATTGATCCGCTGATCGCATCGGCTCAAGCGGAGCAACTTCAAGCTGTAGAGTCATGAGTACCTTATTGACCATTGGAGAACTCTTGGCCCGGACGGCCACATTTTTTAAAAATAAAGAGATCGATCAACCCCGTTTGACAGCTGAAGTTTTATTATGTCATGTGGTGGGGCTAGAACGAATTCAACTATATGTCCGCTTTGATCAACCGATGGAAGAATCGGAAGTGGATCGCTATCGAGACATGGTGAAAAAGCGAATTGAAGGACTGCCAGTGGCTTATATTCTTGAGGAAAAAGAATTTATGGGCCATTCCTTTAAAGTGACTCCAGCAGTTTTGGTCCCTCGACCGGATACAGAGTTTTTAGTTGAAGCAGGGATTCGTTATTTAAAAGAGATTGAAGAACCACGATTTTTAGATATCTGTACAGGTAGTGGGGCGATTTTGCTAAGTGTCCTTAAGGAAGTGGAGAATGCAAAAGGAATTGGAACAGATTTATCTCCCGAAGCATTAAAGATTGCTAAGGAAAATAGTCTGAGATTAGAGGTTGGGGATCGAGCTGGATTTCTGCTAGGCGATTTACTCGAACCAGTGGGAGATCGAAAAGTGCATGGAATTTTTTCGAATCCTCCTTACATCCCGACCAAAGATATGGCAGGCTTGCAGGTGGAAGTGAAAAAAGAGCCTATGATGGCTTTGGATGGCGGAATGGATGGATTAGATTTTTACCGCCGCTTGCTCACACAAGCCGAAAAACACTTATTACCCAATGGCTTTTTGCTCATGGAAGTTGGGATTCATCAGGCTCAGCCTGTGACCGAAATCGCCGAAACGTTAGGCTGGAAAACGTTGGAAAAACCGATTTGTGACTATGGTGGAATTGAACGGGTGGTTTTGTTCAGCCGTTAGAACATTGTGAAAGGAGAGTAGGTCATGAAAGTTTGGAAAATGAATTCGACTTCGATTGATTTACCTGCTCTTCAAGAAGCAGCAAATTTTTTAAAATCTGGTGAATTAGTTGCCTTTCCAACTGAAACAGTTTATGGGTTAGGTGGAAATGGTTTGAATCCAGAGGCTCTATGTAAAATTTTTGCAACAAAAGGTAGGCCTGGGGACAATCCCTTGATCCTCCATATTAGTGATTTTTCTCAGCTCCATGAGCTTGTTTCTCTGATCACTCCGAGTGCGAGACTTTTGATGGAAAGATTCTGGCCTGGCCCATTGACACTGGTGTTGCCGAAAAGCAACAAAGTTCCTTATGAAGCGACAGCCGATCTGGAGAGCGTTGCCATTCGTATGCCCAGTCATCCAATTGCTTTGTCCTTGATTCGGCAAGCTGGACTGGCCATTGCGGCACCGAGCGCAAATTTATCAGGCAGACCAAGCCCGACCAATGCCCAAGATGTGATTGAAGACTTAGCTGGTAAAATCGCTGGAGTGATTGACGGAGGTAGTACGGAGCTTGGGCTAGAATCCACAGTGGTTGATTGCACAGGCTCATTACCTATGATTTTGCGTCCTGGTAGTATCACACTAGAAATGCTGGAAGAAGTGGTTGGCCTAGTAGAAGCAGATCCGGCTTTGGTAGATGAAAAAGAAAAACCAAAAGCTCCGGGCATGAAGTATACTCACTATGCACCTCAAGCTCAAATGGTGATGTTAGAAGATTTAATCGATGTTGCAGAAATGCTACGATATGCTGGAGAAAGCAAAAAAAAGATCGCTTTTATTTCTTTAATTGGAATTATCGATTATTCGATTCCGAAAAATGTAATAATTTTGCAACGAGGGACCGAGGGCGACATTGCCCCTTTAGCAGCGGATTTTTATGGTCTATTGAGAGAAATGGACCGGCAAAAGATGGATGAAATTTATATTCTTACGGTTTCTGAAGTGGGTCTAGGAGTTGCTTTGATGAACCGAATGAAGAAAGCTGCTAGTCATCGGTATTGGAAGGCAGAGAGGAGAGATTAGGATGAATATTCTTTTTATTTGCACTGGCAATACTTGTCGAAGCCCTATGGCGGAAGGTTACTTAAAAGATTTGATCGGAAAGGCAGATCGAAAAGATATTGCTGTTTTGTCAGCAGGCTTGATGGCAGGGAATGGTCAAAAAGCTTCGGTGTCTAGTCTGGAGATATTAAAAGGGCAAGGAATTGATATTTCGGAGCACCAATCTCGACAGCTCGTCCCGGATTTTCTAAAAGCTTCTGATTGGATTTTGACGATGACGGAAAGCCAAAAAATGATTCTAATTGCTCAATTTCCAGAGGAAAGTGAGAAAATTAAAACCTTGTCCGAATTTGCAGAGCTAGAGGGCGAAATTGCAGACCCTTTCGGCGGCGATCGGTCTCAGTACGAGAGAGCAGCTCGAGAAATTCGAGTGAGAGTAGAAAAATCTTGGGGAAAAATTAACTGATTTTGCAGGGTATTTCTTCTTCTATGACTAATTAAAGAAGAAGTATTCACGTTGGAGGAAAAAAGATGAAGATAGCAATTGGTAGTGATCACGGAGGCTTTCATTTGAAAGCAGAGATGGTGAAATGGTTGAGAGAAAAACAAATCGAGGTGATCGATTTGGGTGCTCAGAACCTAGATTCCATTGATTATCCCGATGTGGCTCAAGCAGTTGCCGAGGAAGTTCTATTGGAGCGAGCCGATAAGGGGATTTTGATCTGTGGTACTGGGATTGGAATTAGTATTGCGGCCAACAAAATTGATGGGATTCGTGCGGCTTTGTGTCACGATGTCTACTCGGCTCAAAAATCTAGGGAACATAATGATGCCAATATCTTGGCTATGGGAGAGCGAGTGATTGGCTTTGGTCACGCTTTGCTTATTGTAGAAGAATGGCTAAAAGCCAAATTCGAGGGAGGCCGTCATAGTCGCCGGGTGGAAAAAATAGCTGGATTGGAGAAATAATGTCATGAGCAAGTGGGAAATTGAAGAAGCTTCTTTGCTAGCAAAAGACTTATTTAAAATGTTACAACTTCCAGCTGGAAGTATTGTAGTCATTGGCTGTAGTACCAGTGAAATTCAAGGCCGAGTGATCGGCAAATATGGTTCTCTTGAAATTGCCGAGACCTTGTACAATGGCTTGATGGCAAATGCAAAATCTGAGGGAATCGATTTAGTATTTCAGTGTTGTGAGCATTTAAATCGAGCAATTGTTGTGGACGGCGATTTGGCAAGGGAAAAAGGGTGGAATTTAGTTTCTGCTAGACCTGTTGCCAGTGCAGGTGGCTCTATGGGGACAACTGCATGGGAGAAAATGAAAAACCCAGTGTTAGTCGAAAGGGTCGAAGTCGATGGAGGCATTGATATTGGTCAGACTTTGATTGGGATGCATCTGAAAAGAGTAGCTGTACCAGTACGACTCAGCCGTAGATTTTACGGAGAAGCACTAATTACTGCTGCAAAAACCCGGCTTCCTCTTATCGGAGGTAGTCGAGCTCAATATCCAGAAACTTGAAAGAAGGGCGGAATTGAAAAATGGGACTAAAGCATGTAGAAGCAAGAGATCCAGAAGTATTTTCAGCAATTGAAGCTGAGAGAAAGCGTCAGCAAGATAAGATCGAATTGATCGCTTCCGAAAATTTCGTATCGAAAGCCGTTATGGAAGCTCAGGGGAGCGTATTGACTAATAAGTATGCGGAAGGCTACCCAGATAAACGTTACTATGGGGGCTGTGAACACGTTGATGTGGTAGAAAAGCTAGCCATTGAGCGAGTCAAGAAAATTTTTGGTGCAGAGCATGCAAATGTTCAGCCTCATTCGGGAGCCAATGCCAACTTTGCAGTTTACTTTGCATTACTTCAACCAGGGGATAAAGTGCTTGGAATGAATTTGGCCCATGGGGGTCATTTGACCCATGGTAGCCCAGTGAATTTTTCGGGTACTTATTTTGAAATCATTCCTTATGGAGTGGATGAAAAAACTCATCATATTGATTATGATCAATTGGAAGAAATTGCACGCAAAGAAAAGCCAAAAATGATTGTGGCTGGAGCCAGTGCTTATTCCCGCATCATTGATTTTGAACGCATTGGTAACATTGCGAAAGAAGTAGGGGCGATTTTCTTTGTAGATATGGCTCATATTGCTGGACTTGTGGCCTGTGGATTACACCCAAGCCCGATCCCTTACGCCGATGTGGTGACTTCTACGACTCATAAAACCTTGCGTGGTCCAAGAGGCGGAATCATTTTGTGTAAATCCGAATTGGCTGCTAAAATCGATAAAGCTGTATTTCCAGGAACTCAAGGTGGTCCTTTAATGCATGTGATTGCCGCCAAAGCAGTGGCTTTTAAAGAGATTATGGATGAAGATTTTCGGGCCTATGGGGAACAAATTTTGGCCAATGCAGAAGCGCTGGCGGAAGCATTGAAAGATCAAGGCTTTAATTTGGTTTCCAATGGAACCGATAATCATCTGATGCTAGTTGACCTTCGCAATCATCAAATCACTGGTAAAGTAGCAGAAAAAGCATTGGATGAAGTCGGAGTTACGGTCAATAAAAATTCGATTCCTGGTGACCCAGAAAGTCCTTTCGTGACCAGCGGGCTCCGAATTGGAACCCCTGCTATGACCACTCGAGGGCTCAAGGAAGAAGATATGGAAGAAATTGCTGAAATTATCTCGATTACTTTGAAAAATCTGGATGATGAAGAAGCAATGAAAGAGGCTCGAGACCGAGTGGCGAAACTTCTTGCTAAATATCCACTTTATGCTTGTGGATGCTGGCAGACTAAATAAGAAAGTAGGAAGCAAAATGAAAGTACATGTAATCAATCATCCTTTAATTCAGCACAAATTATCCTTTATCCGTGAAAAGACAACTGGGACGAAGGATTTTCGAGAGATGCTAGAAGAAATTTCTCTTTTGATGGCTTATGAGATTACTCGTGATCTACCGTTAGAAGATAAAATGATTGAGACTCCTGTAGGACCTTGTAACTCCAAGGTAATTGCTGGAAAGAAAATGGCAATCGTGCCGATTCTTCGAGCTGGTCTTGGGATGACTGCTGGGTTTATGCAATTGATTCCTACCATCAAAGTGGGGCATATCGGACTTTATCGAGATCCAGAAACATTGAAGCCAGTTGAATACTATTGCAAATTGCCAAGTGATGTATCGGAGCGAGAATTCATTCTGCTTGATCCAATGCTTGCAACTGGCGGTAGTGCGGCAGCAGCCATTGATTTGCTGAAAGCCAAAGGGGCTAAAAATATCAAATTAGTTTGTCTTGTTTCGGCGCCAGAAGGTGTAAAAGTAGTAAATGATGCTCATCCGGATGTAGAGATTTACACTGCCGCTTTGGATGAATGCTTGAATGATCATGGCTATATCGTTCCTGGTCTTGGTGATGCAGGAGATCGAATTTTTGGAACCAAGTAATTCGGAAATCCAAATTTGAAGTAAGCAGGTGAAACCAATGATAATGAATCGACGTCTTACGTGGGATGAGTATTTTATGGAAATTGCTTTTCAAACTGCAATGCGAGGCACTTGTTCCCGCCGGGTGGTTGGAGCAGTGGTCGTGAAGGACAAAAGACTTAAAGGAACTGGTTATAATGGTAGTCCTCCTGGGATGCCTCATTGTTTAGAAGAGGGCTGCGAGATCAAAGAAGGTCATTGCATCCGCTGTGTTCATGCTGAGCCCAATGCGCTTCTTGAATGCACACCGGATCAAAGGCAAGGGGCCACTTTGTATGTGACTGATTATCCCTGTCCGGAATGCCAGAAGTTGATTATTGCTTCCGGGATCGTGGAAGTTGTTTATGCTCGCCAGTATGATGCCTATATTGATTGGTTTTGTAAAATGGACAAAAAGATTATCGTCCGTGCATTGGAAGGCTTTTCCAATCGACCTCATCATTATGTAAAAGCTGAATAGTTTGGGTGACTTTAGTGAGAAAGGAGAAATCCTTTCTCTTTTTTTGTGTCAAAGTTAGTTTAGTGCTATAATCTATGAGGAATAGACTCAATTTTGAATTGAAAAGAAAGAGGACAAAAATGGATTTTCTAGCAGATACAATCCGACTGCCTCGATTGACAAAGATTCAACCAACTCTTTTCTCAACTTTGCTAAAAGGGATTGAGGAAGCGGGAGAATTGTCTCGAGAGATTCTTTGCTTGGTAGATCAAGAAGAAAAAAAAGAGGCAACCGGAGAGACGATTCATCGAATTGCTAGCGAACTTTTAGATGTGGGCCAAACTTGTGTAACCATGATTTTTGTTTTTGAATCAGAAAAAGGAATCCAAGTAGATGAACTGGTAAAAGTTCATTTGTTGAAATTGCGAGAAAAAGGTTATTCTTATGAAGAAACGGAAGATTATCAAGTAACAAGTAAAGGAAATTGGAAATTACTCAAACTACCTAAGCTTAAGATTCCCGGATTGACTCTTTTGCTCACCGTGGCGAAAATTCAAGAAGAATTTGGCGAATTGACTCAGTTTTTAGGCAAAGGTACTGGGGCTTCGGGAGAAAAGGAAGAGTTGCAAGATCCGAAAGCTTGGGAAGGTGCGGTGTTTGAATTATTGGATATTGCTCAATGCTGCTTTACGATGATGTATTTGTTGGCAGATCAATATCAATTAAATTTATCTTTGATGCTGGAAGAGCATATTGAAAAACTTATAAAAAGAGGCTATTGCGAACCTTATCGGATCGCAGAGTAATTTGAGACTGGATTGAGGTAGAGAGAATGAATAAAGCATGGATTGCTTTCTTCTTAGCATTATTATTGACTTGTTGGTTGACTCCACAAGTGAAGAGACTGGCGATTCGTTTTGGGGCAGTGGATCGGCCTGATAAGAGGCGAGTCCATAAAGGGGTAATTCCGAGGCTGGGAGGTCTGGCGATTTTTGGCGCTTTTATGCTATCCGTAATGATCACGACGACTCAATGGAATACTGAATTTATTGGATTTTTAGTGGGAGCTTTTTTGATTGTTGGATTAGGAGTGGCGGATGATTTTTGGCAAATTCCAGCAAAATGGAAGCTGGCTGGACAAATTTTAGCTGCTTTTGTATTGGCTCTAACTGGGTCCCAAATTCAGTGGTTGAGTAACCCATTAGGGGGCTATTTTTATTTAGAGTGGCTGTCTGTTCCTTTTACAGTCTTTTGGATTATTTCAATGATCAATGTGGTGAATTTGCTTGATGGGCTTGATGGGCTCGCTGCGGGTGTTGTTGCGATTGCAGCCCTTACTGTGCTGATCGTGTCGATACTAAATCAGCTCTGGCCGATTGCTCTTTTGATGGCTGCTTTATCAGGAGCTTGCCTTGGATTTTTAGTATATAATTTTAACCCGGCTCAAATTTTCATGGGTGATACGGGGAGTATGTTTCTGGGCTATGTGATGGGAGCAGCCGCGGTGATGGGGGCAGTGAAAAGTGCCACTACAATTGCGTTAGTTGTGCCTTGTATCGCATTGGGACTACCAATTATTGATACGGCCTTTGCGATTTTTAGAAGAAAGTTAGCAGGGCAGCCGGTTTTTAAGCCTGACAAAGGCCACTTGCATCATCGATTGTTGGCACTAGGGTTGTCTCAGAAAAAAGTAGTATTGGCCATGTATTTCTTTAGCATTTGTTTGGCTTTGGGAGCAATCGCTTTGTCAGAGCTTCCGCCGCTGGTGGGGATGGCGATTGTGGCTGCTTTATTACTTCTTGCAGTAGCTGGAGCCATTAAAATTGGGGTTTTGCGCTATGGGGATCCAAAAGAACTGTAATTTGAATTGAAAGTGGGAAAGGGGTCGAATAATTTGGCAAGGGGAAAAATTCGCATTATGACTGTGTTTGGCACTCGTCCAGAAGCAATTAAGATGGCACCAGTGGTTCAAGCTTTGCAGGAATCAGGCCGATTTGAGGTGGTTGTTGCTGTGACGGCTCAACATCGAGAGATGCTGGATCAGGTACTTCGTCTTTTTGAAATTGAACCGAAACATGATTTAGATATTATGGCGGCTGATCAAACATTGTTTGATGTGACTTCTCGATCTTTATTGGGCTTAAACGAAGTCTTATCCCTTGAAAAGCCTGATATGGTTCTGGTGCATGGAGATACGACTACGACTTTTGCAGGAGCGTTAGCTTCTTTTTATCATCAGATTCAGGTAGGCCATGTAGAAGCAGGCCTACGAACTGGAGATAAGTATTCCCCTTACCCAGAAGAAATGAATCGCAAGCTGACCGGAGTTTTAACGGATTTGCATTTTGCTCCGACCGAAACCGCAAAAGAAAATCTTCTCAAAGAAGGTGTGCCGGCCGAACGGATTATTGTGACCGGCAATACAGTAGTTGATGCGTTATTAAAAACAGTGAAGCCGGGCTATACTTTTGATGATCCAGCTTTAAATCAAGCCTTGGAGAGCAAAAAACGGATCATTTTGGTTACCACTCATCGCCGAGAAAATCTAGGAGAGCCTATGAGGCAGGTCTATCGAGCTTTGAGAGATGTTTTGGAAGCTCATTCAGATACAGTGGCTGTTTTTCCAGTTCATAAAAACCCTAAGGTGCGGGATGTGGTAGAAGCAGAACTGGGCGGTCATGATCGAGTGGTCTTGATTGAGCCTTTGGACTATGAACCTTTTGCCAATTTGCTAAATCATTCGGCCCTTATCCTGACTGACTCAGGTGGGATTCAAGAAGAGGCCCCTTCATTGGGCAAGCCAGTGCTTGTCCTGCGAGACACCACAGAGCGACCGGAAGCGGTAGCGGCTGGGACTGTCAGATTGGTAGGAACTGATCAAGATGAGGTATATCAAGCAGCTCACCAGTTGCTAAGTGACGAAAAAGCTTATTTGGCCATGTCGGCTGCAAGTAACCCTTATGGGGATGGTACTGCAGCGGTACAAATTGTCGAAGCGATCGAAAAATATTTTGATCAAAAAATATACAAAGCTTAGAAAAAGGATTTTTTTGAAAAAAAGCGAATTGTTAAAATTATGAATAGGTTAGACTTGGAGATAAAAAAATGAGCAATCCAAGTACAAGAAAATGGCTACGCATATTAAGTTGGGGGACTGGCTTCGGCATTACTGTGGTAAGCTGTGCTTATCTCGGAGTGAAGGCAGGAACACTGATTGACGCTTATTATCATACCAGCCCATTGGGTATAATAAGTGGAGCTTTTTTTGGATTACTGATTCCATTTTATAGTGGATTACGCTATATTTCTGGACTTTATATAAAAAAATAAGCTCAAAGGGGAGGATGCAAAGTGAATTCTTTTGGATTCCCTCGTCATTGGAAGAAATTTTTGATTTATTTATTTGTCCTTACAGCTCTTCTTGGGTTGGTAGGCTGGTTTTTCGATGAAAAATTTGCTGCATTCAGTGTTTTTTATGGTGGAACCCTATCTTTAATATACCTGCTCTTGTTGGTACTTACAGCGAAGTCTTATGGAGATAAGATTCACCTGTTTTTGCAAATCTTGTCAGGTCTACGGTTGCCGATTGTTGCTTTTGCACTTTCGCTTGGTTATTTTTTACCAATACTGCAATTGAGTTGGACACTGATAGGGTTTGCTATTTTTTATCCGCTCCTTTTGATTTATTGTTGGTGGGAGTAGACTAAAAAATTTTTAGCCTGATATTTTCAGAAACTTGAGAATATTGTGGGCAAATTACCAAGTAAAGGAGGTGATAAAAATGCAGGGTGGAGAACTGATACATCATACTCGGGGGCTTTTATTTGGGCATGAGATTTTTCTGGATACCATTTTTATGACTTGGGTGACTATGGCAATAATTATTTTATTTGCTTACTTAGCTACTCGTCGTCTAGAAATTGTTCCAGAAGGGATGCAAAATAGTTTTGAAATGGCTATTGATTTTATTATTGATTTAATTGATAGTATGATTGGACCGGCAGGCCGGAAAATGGGACCTTTTTTGCTGACACTTTTTTTGTTCATTTTGATTGCTAATATGTGGGGACTTGCTCCAAAATTGACTTCTCCTACAAATGATTTCAATACGACTTTTCCATTTGCAATTATTGCGGCTTTTAGTGTGTATCTAGTCGGAGCCCGGGAAAAAGGGTTAGGTTATTTTAAACACTTTTTGCAACCTCACTGGCTAATGCTTCCAATGAACCTGTTGGATGAACTGGTTCGACCATGTACCTTGGCTGTCCGGCTATTTGTGAATATTTTGGTTGGCGAGGTTTTGCTTCATGTTCTATATAATCTGTTTCCGCCATTAATCCCAGTGATTTGGTTGTTGATGTGTGTGCTCATTGGCGTAATTCAGGCATACGTTTTCACGTTACTTTCTGCATCCTATTTGGCATCAGCATTTGCAGAAGATCATTAATTAGTTAAAATTTGAAGGAGGAATTATTCATGGAAAATACAATGGCTTATATTTTAGGTGCAGCAATTGCTGTTGGTTTAGGTGCGTTGGCAGCGGCTTACGGGATTTCTAAAATTGGGGCAACTGCGCTGGAAAGCATTGCTCGTCAACCAGAAGAAAAAGATGCAATTCGAGGAGCTATGATTTTGGCTTTCGCTTTTACTGAGGTAGTACCACTAGTTGCAGCTTTGGTTGCGTTAGTATTCATGAGTAAAGTAATGTAGTTTGACTCATAGGATAGGAGGGAATGTCCATTGTTTGATGTTAATTTAACCATGGGATTTCAAGTTATAAACTTTTTCCTCCTCCTTTATTGTCTGTACCGAATTGGCTATAAACCGGTCTCTGAAATGATGGAGAAAAGACGCCAAACGATTCAGAATAATTTGGAAGGAGCAGAAAAGGAGAAGCAAGCTGCAACTGATTTGCGCGCTGAGTATGAGGAACACTTAGCCAATGCACGCAAAGAGGCTCAGCAAATTATCGAAAATGCGAATCGCTTTTCTGAGAAAGCCAAAGAAGAAATGATTACTGTTGCTCGTGAAGAGTCAGAGCGGCTCCGCATTCAAGCAGAAAATCAGATTGCTCATGCGAAGGAAAAAGCTTTGATGGATATTCGAAATGAGGTAGTTCAGTTGTCTGTGGTGATGGCTGAAAAAATTATCTCAAAAGAAATGGATGAGAAAAAGCACAGTGATTTGATTCATGAGGTCATTGGAAAAATTGATCGTGAAAGCGTAGGGAATTTACCATGCTAGGCGAAAGAGTAGCAGGGCGTTATGCCCGGGCGCTTTTTGAGATTGCTCAAAAAGAAGAAAAAGTCGGACCCTATGGAGAAGTATTGGGAGAAATCTCTGAGGCTATTGAGAAAAATTCGGATTTGAAAGAATTTCTCATCACCCCTCATGTGCCAATGTTAGCCAAAAAAGAAGCAGTGGCTAACATTTTTGGCGAAGCTCCTGTGGTGGTTCAGAATTTTTTGTTTTTGCTGATTGATAAGCAAAGAGGGGATATTTTACCTACGATTGTTCATGAATATCGTAAAATTGCAGATCAGGAATCTCGGATTCTTGAGGTTTCGGTGATTAGTGCGAAAAAATTGAATTCGGCTGAGGAACTTGCTTTGCAAAAGAAGTTGGAAGAAGTGAGTGGCCGGAATATTCGGGTGATCAATCAGGAAGATGCCTCTATTTTAGGAGGGCTTTTGATTCGAATCGGAAATCGTTGGATTGATGGTTCCGTGCGAGGCCAGCTTCGAACCCTTGGGGATCGACTGATGAATTCGGCACAGAAGCAGATGGAGGTGGAAGGTTAATTATGCAGATACGTCCAGAAGAGATTACTTCCATCATTAAGCAGCAGATTGAAAAGTATCAAGTAAATTTGCAGGTTGATGAAGTGGGGACTGTAATGGAAATTGGAGACGGGATTGCTCGTATTCATGGACTAGAAAAAGCAATGTCCGGCGAACTTCTCCTTTTCCCCAATGAAATTTATGGAATGGTTCTCAATCTTGAAGAAGACAATGTAGGTGCAGTTCTTCTCGGTCGAGAAGACGAGGTTAAAGAAGGCGATGTCGTCAAGCGAACAGGTCGAATTGTAGAAGTACCTGTGGGAGATGGTTTGATTGGACGAGTTTTGAATTCGTTAGGTATGCCAATTGATGAAAAAGGTCCGATTGCAAATGAAGGCTTCCGCCCTGTGGAAAGTCAAGCTTACGGAATTGCAGATCGTCAATCTGTAGCACAGCCGCTTCAAACTGGGATTAAAGCGATTGACGCAATGGTTCCGATTGGCCGAGGTCAAAGGGAATTGATTATTGGGGACCGTGGAACCGGTAAAACTGCGGTAGCGATTGATACCATTTTGAATCAAAAAGGTCAAAATGTGATCTGTATTTATGTAGCGATCGGCCAAAAGGCTTCTACGGTAGCTCAAGTGCGACATCGTCTTGAAGAAGCAGGAGCCATGGAATATACGATTATTGTTGCTGCTACTGCTGCCGAAGGTGCTCCACTTCAATATTTAGCCCCTTATACAGGCGTTACAATTGGAGAACATTTTATGCTACAAGGCAAACATGTGCTTTGTGTATATGATGATCTTTCCAAGCATGCCCAAGCTTATCGGGCCATGTCCCTGTTGCTGCGTCGACCACCAGGTCGTGAAGCTTATCCGGGAGATGTTTTTTATTTACATTCTCGCCTTTTGGAAAGAGCAGCAAAATTGTCACCTGAATTGGGTGGCGGTTCGATTACTGCTTTACCGATTATCGAAACTTTGGCTGGAGACGTTTCAGCGTACATTCCAACCAATGTTATTTCGATTACAGATGGCCAGATTTATCTGGAAAGTGAACTTTTCTATGCAGGGATTCGTCCGGCGGTGAATGCAGGCTTATCCGTTTCTCGGGTAGGTGGAAATGCACAAATTAAGGCGATGAAACAAGTAGCAGGAAAGCTTCGTTTGGATTTAGCTCAATATCGTGAATTGGCTGCTTTTGCCCAATTTGGTAGTGATTTGGATAAAGCAACCAAAAATCAGCTTGCTCGAGGTCAACGAATGACTGAGCTTTTGAAGCAACCTCAATATCAACCTTTCCCAGTAGAGGAACAAGTGGCTTCTCTTTATACAGGGATTCATGGTCATTTGGATTCGATTGAGTTGGTGGATATTTTACGCTTTGAGAAAGAATTTTTGGCTTACTTGCGTTTAAATCAGTCGAGCTTATTAGCTGGAATCCGAGAGAAGAAAACTTTGGATGGAAACGAAGAGGCTCTGATACAAGCTATTGGAAGCTTTAAAGAAAATTTTGTTCCTACTCATTCTGAAGCCTCGCATAAGGGGTGATGAGTAATGGCAAATATGAGAGATATTCGGCTACGTATCCGGAGCATTAAGAATATCGAGCAAATCACCAAAGCCATGAAGATGGTGGCTGCAGCAAAGCTTCAAAGAGCTCAAGAACGGGCTCTTGGGAGCGACCCTTTTATGCGCAAGTTGAAAGAGATCGTAGGAAATCTGTCCAATGGAATTTCTTCTCATCCCTTGATGGAAAGACCGACCGGGACTCATTTGAAAAAAGCATATCTTTTGATTACAGCAGATAAAGGATTGGCAGGAGCTTATTCAAGTAATGCAATTAAAGAGCTTTTGCCAGCGCTGAAAGATCATCCCGAAGCAGATATTTATGTGGTAGGACGAAAAGGGCGAGATTATTTTACTCGCCGTGAATACCCTATTCAAAAAGAATATGTAGGATTTTCGGAACGTCCCACTGTAGAAGATGGAAGAGAAATTTCTGATGAATTGGTCAAAATTTTCCTGAGTGGAAACTATGAGAGTGTCCATATTGTCTATACTCAATTCTATTCACCAGCCCATCATCAACCTCGAACACTACAACTTTTGCCAATCGAATCGGAAGAAGTAAAAGAGAAAAAACAGTGGACCGAGTTTGAGTATGAGCCTAGTGAAAAAGCGATTCTAGAGTGGCTGATTCCAATGTATTTGGAGACTTTGGTCTATGGAGCTTTAGTTCAGTCATCGGCGAGTGAACTGGGAGCCCGAATGACTGCCATGAGCTCGGCAACAGACAATGCAAAAGACTTGATCTCTAGCCTAACTCTTCATTACAATAAAGTTCGCCAGGCAGGAATTACTCGAGAAATTACGGAGATTGTAGGAGGCGCAGAAGCGCTTAGATAAAATTACGTTCGGGAAAGAAGGGATGCCCGTTGGCAAAGGGAAAAATAGTACAGGTAATTGGGCCTGTTATCGACGTCGCGTTTCCACCGGATCATCTTCCAGGGATTTTTAATGCGATCAAAATTCCTCTTCCAGGCGGAGAATCGAAAACTTTGACGGTTGAAGTGATGCAACATCTAGGGGACAATGTGGTTCGTGGAGTTGCGATGTCTTCGACTGACGGCTTGGTTCGAGGTATGGAAGCAGAAGATACAGGGGCACCGATTCAGGTGCCGGTGGGTGAAGTTACTTTGGGCCGAGTCTTTAATGTACTTGGCGAGGTAGTGGATCATGGAGCTCCGATCGAAGTAAAAGAAGTAATGCCGATTCATCGAGAGGCACCTACTTTTGCTGAGCAGACTACTACCACAGAAATTATGGAGACTGGGATCAAAGTGGTTGACCTTATCGCTCCTTACTCACGAGGTGGGAAAATTGGTCTTTTTGGTGGAGCTGGTGTAGGAAAAACTGTTTTAATTATGGAATTAATCCACAATATTGCAACTGAGCACGGAGGAGTATCGGTTTTTGCTGGAGTAGGCGAACGAACTCGTGAAGGAAATGATTTGTGGAATGAGATGAAAGAGTCTGGGGTTATTGATAAAACCGCTTTGGTTTATGGTCAAATGAATGAACCTCCAGGGGCTCGTATGCGAGTCGGTCTGACTGGGCTTACCATGGCGGAATATTTCCGAGATGAGAAGCATCAAGACGTTCTTCTTTTTGTTGATAATATTTTCCGTTTCATTCAAGCTGGTTCCGAAGTATCTGCTTTGTTAGGCCGCATGCCTTCGGCAGTAGGTTATCAGCCAACTTTGGCTACCGATGTAGGGGCATTGCAAGAGCGGATTACTTCCACTCGCAATGGCTCGATCACTTCAGTGCAGGCAGTTTATGTGCCGGCCGATGATTTGACCGATCCGGCTCCAGCCGCTACTTTTGCTCATTTGGATGCGACGACTGTATTGTCTCGTTCCATTGCAGAGATGGCGATTTTCCCAGCGGTAGATCCATTGGACTCGACTTCTAGAATTGTGGATCCTCGTATCATCGGGGAGGAGCATTATGAAGTAGCTCGTGGGGTACAGCAAGTGCTCCAACGCTATAAAGAGCTCCAAGATATCATTGCGATTTTGGGTATGGAAGAACTTTCAGAGGACGATAAATTAATGGTAGGACGGGCTCGCCGAATTCAGCGTTTCCTGAGTCAACCGTTCTTTGTGGCAGAAGTATTTACTGGTAGCCCAGGAAAATATGTCCCTCTAAAAGAAACCATCCGAGGCTTTAAGGAAATTCTTTCGGGAATCCACGATGAGCTGCCAGAAAATGCGTTTTATATGGTAGGTACAATTGACGAGGCAGTAGAAAAGGCTAAGTCTCTGAAAGGAGAGTAACCAATGAGTGGAGAAACTTTTCAGATTGAAATTTTAACCCCGGATCGAAAAGTACTTGATGTGGCTGGGACTCAAATCGTGGTACAGACAGTCTGTGGCTCTTTGGGGATTTTAGCACGTCATACTCCCATGATTGCTCCTTTGGCTGAAGCATCATCGATTCGAGTACAGTTACCAGATAAATCAGAAGTAAAAGTGGCGATCACTGGTGGGGTACTTGAAGTCCTACCTCGCCGAGTGAGTATTTTAGCAAGGGTTGCTGAATTAGGTTCGGAAATTGATCTAGACAGAGCTTTAAGAGCCAAGGAAAGAGCTGAGCGACGATTGGCTGAAAGACAATCGGATACAGACTTTTCAAGAGCTGAAAATGCGCTTCGAAAAGCCCTCGTACGCCTTCGAATTGGTGGTAAATAAAGCAAGTTTTATAAGTGAAAAGCCTTTGGGTACTGTACATGTACAGATCCAAGGGCTTTTTTATCTGAATGGATAAATTGGTTTACCTGTAGAGAGTATTAGAAGTCATTATTAGAGTCAGGTTAGGTATTGGATAGACTTTCCAAAAGGGTGATTTGATCTTATCAAAATTGCCGTTTTTCTTGCCATTCGGTTCGTTTTCATGATATCCTTTACTGTGGAGATATTTGTAAGTAGTTAAAAGCTAAGGAGGCTTATTGATAGTGGAGAAACTGTTTGTGCGTGGTGGAGCTGCTTTGGAAGGCAAGGTAAGGGTAAGTGGTGCTAAGAATGCGGTATTACCTATTATTGCTGCTGCTCTTTTGGGAACGACTCCAACTCGTTTGGAAGATGTGCCAGATTTGGAAGATGTGCGTACCATTTCGGAGGTTCTTAAATACTTGGGAGCTGAGGTAGAAGGACCGACTGATGGGGTTTTACATATTGATTGCAAAGAAGTGCTTGGTGATGAGGCTCCTTATGAGTTGGTGAGCAAGATGAGAGCTGCTTTTTTGGTGATCGGACCTTTGGTTGCTCGAACTGGGCGAGCAAAAATTTCTCTGCCTGGAGGCTGCAATATTGGTTCGCGGCCGATTGATTTACATTTAAAAGGCTTAGAGGCTTTGGGAGCGATTATCGAACAAGGGCCAGGCCACGTGATCGCAAGAGCGCCTGAGGGGGGCCTTGTGGGAGGACAAATTTATCTAGACTTCCCAAGTGTAGGAGCTACTGAAAACCTGATGATGGCAGCAGCGCTAGCTAAGGGGACTACCCTTATTGAAAATGCGGCAGAAGAGCCTGAAATTGTTGATTTGGCAAATTTCTTGACTACCATGGGAGCCAAGATCAAGGGAGCTGGTACCAATGTGATTCGCATTGAAGGCGTGGCTGTACTGAAAGGCGGAAATCATCAAGTAATTCCGGACCGGATTGAAGCTGCTACTTATATGATTGCTGCGGCAATGACTCGAGGCTTTGTGAGAGTTGACAATGCAATTGCAGAGCATTTGCAACCTGTTGTGGCTAAGATGCGTGAAATGGGCATCGAAGTGGAAGAGGATGTGGATGGGATTACAGTAGATGCTCGGAAAATGAAGGACTTTAAATCGGTGGATATTAAAACTCTTCCTTATCCGGGATTTCCAACTGATGTTCAGGCTCAATTTATGGCACTGTTGACTCAGGCCAATGGAAGCGGGATTGTAACAGAAACGGTTTTTGAAAATCGTTTTATGCATGTGAATGAGTTGCAGCGTATGGGGGCAGCGATACGGATCGAAGGCAGAAGCTCGGTGATTGATGGGCCAAGTCAACTGATGGGTTGTAAGGTGACATCCACAGACCTGCGAGGTGGTGCTGCTTTAGTTTTAGCCGGAATGGCTGCAAAAGGCGAGACGGAAATTGGGGCGATTTATCATATTGATCGGGGATATGAAAATCTAGTTGATAAGCTGACTTCTTTGGGGGCTACGATTCGTCGTGGTCCAGGAAGCGGAGACCTGCCTGAATAAAGGAGAGATAACCATGAGCCTTTTCAGTTTCTTGAAAAAACAAGATGTGGCGATTGATTTGGGTACGACCAATGTATTAGTTTATGTTAAAGACCAAGGAATTGTTTTGAACGAGCCTTCGGTGATTGCTATGGAAACCGGTAGTAAAAAAATCGTAGCTTTGGGAGTGGAAGCTCGCAATATGTTAGGGAGAACTCCCGGAAATATCACTGCAGTAAGACCTCTGCGTGAGGGAGCTATCGCTGATTATGATGCGACGTCAAATATGATTCAGTACTTTGTAAAAAAAGTAATTGGTAAAAATAGTTTTCAAAAACCTCGTATTATGATGTGTATTCCTTCTGGGGTCACGGATGTTGAAAGACGAGCTGTGTTGGAAGCGACTGCCGAAGCGGGGGGCGGGAAAGTCTATTTGATCGAAGAGCCTTTGGCGGCTGCACTCGGAGCTGGGATTGATATTCAAGAGCCAAGGGGAAATATGATCATTGATATTGGTGGCGGTACGACTGATATTGCGGTACTCAGTTTAGGGGGCATCGTGAAAAGCGAAAGTATTCGTGTCGGTGGCGATCGGTTTGACGATTCGATTGTCCGCTATGTGAAAAAAGAACATAATTTGCTAATCGGGGAGCAAACCGCCGAAAAATTGAAAATTCAAATTGGTACAGCAAAGCTTAACGGACGAAGTGATAGCTTTGATATTCGGGGCCGAGACCTGGTCAGTGGATTGCCGAGAGTGATTCGGATGACTTCGGGTGATGTTTATCAGGCGATTTCCGAGAGTATTGGGCTGATTGTGGGAGCTGTGAAGCTTGTGCTAGAGACTACCCCTCCCGAATTGTCGGCGGATATTATTGATCGGGGGATTGTGATCACTGGCGGTGGGGCGCTTCTCCATAAAATAGACCAGGTGATTAGCGAAGAAACAGGTATCCCGGTTGTCATTGCAGAGGATCCGTTAGCTTGTGTGGCTCTTGGTTCGGGCAAAGCTCTCGATAGCTTGGATATATTGCAAGAAGGCATTATGCAGTTACGGCGTCGTAGACGTTAAGATAAGGCGGATATTCCGCCTTGTTTTTTTAAGGAGGATTGGTGCTGTGAAATTTCGTAATCTCTTAGGATTGGTGCTTGGGTGTTTGCTTTTGATGATGATTTCTGTGGAAGCAGCAGAAATTAAGGCAGTTCGATATCAGGTAGATGATAATTATCTGCGATTGGTAGTGGATATCGAAGGCGATATGGCCAAAGTGACTCAAGAGGCCAACCCGAGCAAAACAGAACTGACCTTCTTTATTCCAGGGGAAGTGAAAGTCGATTTACCTACAATCATGGAGTTGGGAGGCTATGCAAAATCTGTAGAGGTTTTTAAGCAGCCTGATGGAGTCGAGCTGAAGATTATTTTAAAAGAACCGACAAACTGGCGCACTATGACTTTGAAAAATCCAAATCGTTTTGTAGTGGATATTGATGAGCCAGCTCGAGTGGAACGGTCGGAAAAATTGACTAAAGGAATTGAGTATCAATATCATAAATTCCCTTTAGGCAGTTCATCGGTTCGAGTTCATATTGTTCAAATTGAACCAGGGGCTGGAGACATTGTTCCGATTTTGGCTTGGGATAAGATGGGCAATCTAGAAGTGGTCAGTAGTATGACCAAACGGTATAATGCGATTGCCGGTGTCAATGGGGGGTACTTTAGCTGGGCTGGCCAATATTTGGGAAATTTAAAAATTAATGGAGAATGGGTGACCGGAGACCCGCAAGAACGAACTGCTTGGGGCTTTACCAAAGAAGGCAAGAATATTGTGGGTACTTTGGGCTATCGTGGCAAATTTTCTGTGGATACGATTCCAGACTGGTCAATGAAGATCGGTGGAATTAATATTCCTCGAGGCGAAAATCAAGCAGTACTTTATAATTCGAGACAAGGAACGAAGACAAGAACCAACCAATGGGGACTAGAGCTAGGAATTTCCAAAGGACAGATTATTGAACGAAAATCTGAAAATAGTCTGATTAACAAAGGCGATTGGGTTCTTTCGGCTCATGGTCAAGAAAAGGATATGATTAGCTACTTGGTGCCAGGCGACAAGGTCACTGTAGAGCATTTGATCGATCCGAAATGGGATCGAGCTACCCACGTGATTGGTGCTGGCCCTCGCTTGATTGAAAATGGTAAAGTAAATGTGACTTCTAAACAAGAAGCCTTTCCAAGCGATATCTCGGTGGGGCGGGCACCACGGACTGCGATTGGAGAGATGAAAGATGGTACGGTTTGGCTGATTGTAGTGGATGGTAGGTCTTGGCAGAGTGTTGGGATGAGCTTGACTGAGTTGGCGGACTTCCTGAATAAAATGGGTATTTATAATGCGATGAACCTTGATGGTGGTGGATCGAGCGAGATGGTAGTCAATCAAAAAATCAAAAATAAACCTTCTGACGGAGCCGAAAGATCAGTTGGAAGTTCGATCATTATTATTCCTCGAAAGAGTTCACGATAAAAACATAATTTTATGGTATAATATATTCGGTTGGAGGTGGAATATTATGAAAAATTTTAGAATAAAAGTGGCGAGTTTGTTTGCAATACTTGCTTTATCTATAACGATGGTTGTTTTTGCTGCAGGTGTGATTGATCACTCGGCTGTTTTAAATGGCAAAGTGGCTGCTCAAGGGCTTGTCAAAGTCAATGATACAGTACAAGAAGGACAAGTACTAGTGAGTGTTGAGACCTTGACAGGTGTGGCTCCAACTTCGCGTGCAAAGGTGACTGGAGTGGTAACGGAAGTGCTGGTGACCCCAGGACAATCAGTCAAGACTGGACAAATCGTTGTTAAGGTTGAATCTCAAAATCCTTAATTTACTGAAAAGCGGTAAAAGTAAAATCACTTTTGCCGCTTTCGTCGTATTAGGGTAAACTGGAACAATGAAAAAAGTTTCTTTACCTCACTTAAGATTGGAGAATGATACATGCAAGCGCGAGACAGAGTTTTTTTTGGAATGTTAGTGTTTTTTTGCTTTTTTTGTGCTTTTTCAGAAGCCGCTGTACCTGTAATGCCAGTGAGTGAATTGCGAGCTGGTATGGTTGGTACAGGGAAGACCGTTGTTCAAGGCACGAAAATCGAAGATTTTTCTGTGGAAATTCTGGGTGTTTTGAAAAAGCAGGGGCCGGTGGAAAACTTGATTTTAGTCAGAGTTTCGGGACCTTTGATTGATAAGACTGGTGGAATTGCTCAGGGGATGAGTGGAAGCCCAGTGATGATTGATGGACGTTTAGTTGGAGCGGTCGCTTATGGTTGGGGCTTTTCGGATGCTCGATTGGGGCTTTTGACCCCAGCGGAAGATATGGTGAAGCTTTGGGATTTACCTCATGGTTTTTTACCTAAATCACCTATTGTGGATATCAGTGATTGGCAAAATGTGATTACTCCCTATGAATCAGAGGAAGCCCGTTGGGGAGAGATTTTTAAGGCACCTCTTCCGGAAATTCGACAAATGAAAGAAAAGGCTGAGCCTTCTTCTGAGGGAGACAATAAGAAATCCTCCTCTGGAGATACTCAATTGCCAGAAGTTAGTTTGCCCGAGGGTGGGATTCGACCTTTGGCGACTCCTTTGCTGGTGAGTGGAATGACTCCAAGAGCGATGGACTTTTTACGTAAAAAATTAGAGCCTCTGAATCTCATTCCTTATGAGACTGGTAGCGGTTCCAGTAACACCAGTGGAACATTGGCACCTGGGAGTCCGATTGGAGCTCAATTCGTCAAAGGTGATGTGAATATGGGAGCTTTAGGGACTGTTACCTGGGTGGAAGATGGTAAGGTGATTGCTTTTGGACATCCTTTTATCCATGGTGGCGAGAGTTCTTATTTTATGACAAGTGCTGAAGTCATTGGGGTGATACCGAGTGTTAATTCGGCTTTTAAATTAGGTACTTTAGGCAATACCCTAGGGATGATTGATCAGGATCGCCAAGCTGGAATTAGCGGACAGTTGCGACTTTTTCCTAAGACCACTCAAGTGAAGCTTACTGTGATTGATATGTCGGGAAAAGTAGAGAAATCATTGAAATTTGATGTGGTTCAGCATGAAAAACTGACCTCCGCTCTTGTGCCGGCTAGCATTTATAGCGGGATTGATCAAGTGATGGATCGGGAAGCTGGTGGGACCGCGTTTGTTCAGATGACCTTAAAAGGGAAAAATTTACCCAATGGGCAAGTTACTCGATCAGCAATGCTTTATGGGTCCAAGAATCTTGCAGAGGTTTCGATTAATGAATTGGATTTTGCGCTGGGTTTATTAAATGTTAACCCTTTTGAAAAAGTTGAGTTAGATGAAATCGAAGTGAAAATCAATTTGACGGAGGAAAAGAAGTTAGCCCAAATCATCCGAGCCGCTTCACCGATAAAAGAGGCTTATCCGGGTGAAACGATTGAAGTCGAAGTAGAGATGCAACCCTACCGAGAGAAACGAGTGATTGAGAAAATTAAATATACAATTCCTCCTTATGCAACCCCAGGAAATTGGTTTGTTTTGGTACGAGGTGGGGCGAGCTATTTGACTGGCGACGAGATGCCGAAGGAAGTGGTGAGCCAGATCGTCTATCTTGAGAAGGAACGTTGGCTTGCTCCTAAGGATTTGAAAGATTTAGTGAATACTTATTTAGGATTAAATCATAGCCAAGACCTTATTTTAGAAGGATATTTTGTTCCAACGGAGAAAGATAAAGAGAAACTTCGCAAAGCTCAGGATAATCGTCAAGCTACTGGACTTACTCCGCTTGAGGAAAAAAGTATGGGTAGTACCGATGATATTCAAATGTACGAGAGCTCTTTTAAGTTGAGAAAAATTAAGCCTTGGATTATTTATGGAGATAGCTATGTGGAAGTGAAAGTCAAAAAACCAAAAGCCTCATCAGCTCCTAAGAAATAAAGGCATGAGATTTTGAGAGAGGAGGGGCGACAGAATGAATTTTTTTGCAGCTTTTGGAGAACGAGTCATTTTTATGATTGCCTATGTGGGTGCGTTATCTAGTCTGACAATGCAAACCTTTCGAGCTCTTCCGCAATTTAATTGGAATCGAACTTTGTATCAAGCTTCGAAGCTCGGGGTGGATTCGATTTTGATTGTGACAATTATTTCGGTATTTATGGGTATGGTTATGACTTATCAATTGGCAGCTAAATTTGTTGAGTTTGGTGCTCAAAGCGTAGCAGGTGGTGCTGTCTTTATTGCACTAGCGAGAGAGTTGGCTCCGATTATGACAGGCGTTACGGTCGCAGGGCGAGTTGGAGCCGCAATTACTGCGGAGATTGGCTCTATGAAGGTGACCGAACAATTGGATGCTTTGGAAGTCATGGCAACTCCGCCAGTCTCTTATCTGGTCTTGCCTCGGGTGCTGGCCTGTATGGTTATGTTGCCAATTCTGGTAGGATTTTCCGATGCGATTGGCTCTTTGGGTGGCTATTTTGTAGCGAGCAATTACACAGATATTAATAGTGCTGTTTATATGCAATCCATTAAAGACTTTGCAACAGTGAAAGATTTATATGGCGGCTTGATTAAGGGAATCTTTTTTGGCTTTATTATTGCTTTAGTAGGTTGCTATCATGGAATGAATGCCAAAACCGGTGCAGAAGGTGTAGGAGTAGCGACTACTGAATCGGTGGTTCATTCGATCATCTTAATTTTTATTAGTAATTATTTCTTATCAGTACTTATCTTTTGAGTGAGATATTTTGAAAGTGGGGAGAAACATGACAGCAGAAAAAAAAGTAATTGTTCGATTGGAAGATGTTTCCCTTGCTTTTGGGCGAAAAGAAATATTAAAACATATTAATTTAGAGGTTTACGAAGGAGAAACTCTTGCAGTGATAGGTCCTTCGGGGACTGGAAAAAGTACTTTACTTCGATTGATTATTGGACTTTTGAAGCCTACAACTGGGAACATCTGGGTTGAAGGAACTAATTTAACTCAAATAAATTATCAAGAATTGAATGACATTCGGTTAAAAATGGGCATGGTATTTCAGTATTCAGCTCTTTTTGATTCGATGGATGTGGAACATAATGTGGGGTTTGCCTTACGACAACACCTGAAATTGCCAGAGGAAAAAATTCGACAAATTGTAACCGAGAAATTACGGCTTGTCGGGCTCGAAGGGGTAGAGTCCAAAATGCCATCTGAGCTTTCAGGGGGTATGAAAAAACGAGTAAGTTTGGCCCGGGCTCTTGCAGCAAACCCACCATTGGTATTGTATGACGAACCGACATCTGGGCTAGACCCGGTTATATCAAAGCAAATTGACGAGTTAATCGTAAAAACGAAAGAAACTTTGGGTGTAACTTCGATTATGGTGACTCATGATATGCCAGGAGTTTTCCGAAGTGCTGACCGGATTGCCATGCTTTATAATGGTGAAATTACTGAAATTGGTACGAAAGAAGAATTTGTTCGCAGTTCTCATCCGGAAGTCCAACAATTTTTAGAATATGGTTTAGTTGGTTATCAAAATGAAAAAGGAGGGGTAAGTAGTGCAGGAAAATAGTAGTCGACAGATAGAGATCAAAGTAGGCATATTTACTTTGATTGGGTTAGCAGTAGTTGTTGCACTAGGTATTTTTATTGCAGATATTGATTTATCGGGCAATCGGGGCTACACCCTCCAAGTCTTTTTTAAAACTGCTGACGGCTTAGGGGTAGGTAACCAGGTTCGTTATGCAGGAATTCGAGCCGGTAAAGTCGAGAAAATTGAACTAATGCCTCACGGGATTAGTGTTACCCTAAAGATGGACCCGGGAGTGAAGGTGCCGAAAGGGTCCCTTGTTTCTCTCGGAACCGAGGGCTTGGTGGGTTCTAAGTATGTGGCAATTCAACCACCTGAGGAGGTAAACAAGGATTTTTTGCCTCCTGGTTCGAAGCTTGAAGGAACTTCTCGACCTAGCATTGATGATATGATGGTTTCTGCAAATCGATTAGTCAGCCAATTAGAGCAGACTGTGGGTAATGTAAATGAAATTGCTGGATCAGAAGAAACTAAAATTGCAATTAAAACGGCCATTAGAAATATGGGTTTGATTACAGATAATTTGCGTATGGCAACTGAGAGTTTAAATCGAATGAGCAGTGGTAGTGAAGGTGATATGAGGGCGATTGTCCAAAATCTACGGGCCACTTCAGATGATATGCGTCAAGTAGTGGGGACTGCAAATCGTATGCTCGCTACAGTAGATGATAACGGAAAAGGAGCCGAAGATATTCGGCAAATGTTGTCAGATATGAAAAGCGTCATAGCTCGAATGGATAAAATCACGGCTTCGGTGGAAGGAATGGCTACAGATCCGAATACCATCGCGGATGTGAAAGCGACAATCCGTAATGCTAGTGAGACCAGTGCAAAAATCAACCAACTTTTGGGTGGTAATAAATCAAGTGGAAGCGATAAAGGCACCGGGGTAGGAAAAAAGCAAACTAGCTCTCGAAACTTTTTCGAGGGCGGAGCAGAAATGTCCTATTCGGCTGATGAAAAGGATTGGCGTGGTGATGCAAATGTCTCAATTGGCGGAGATCGATATATACGTATTGGTGCTCAGGATATCGGTGAAGAGAACCATTTCGAGCTTCAAGGTGGAACTTGGAAAGGGCCAATCGGATTTCGAGCTGGGGTATTTGAGTCCCGGCTGGGAGTTGGGGTGGATTGGCAAGCATCTAAACGTCTTAAAGTAAGTGTGGATGGATACGATCCAAATGATTTTAAATATCGAGTCCGGGGTGAATACGATGTGACGGACACCACATCGATTTTTGGACAAATTTATGGGAAAGATCGGGCCAGTTCGACTTATTTTGGAATTCGGCAACGTTTTTAAATCATCATTGAGGAGGAACTAAACAAAATGAACAAGAAAAAATATCAACAACTCCTTGCTATGGCTATTCTGGGGTCTCTGTTGTCAATAAATTATGTGGCTAAAGCAGAAGAAAAAATATGGGATGCTTCCGGAGTGGAACAAAAAGAAAATGCACCTTTGGAAATTACTTTAGAAAATGCGATTGATATGACTTTGAGCAGAAATCCTCAACTGGATGGAATGGATGCGGATCGTCAGGCTGCTCGACGCAGAGTGGAGCAAGCAAAAGCTTCTTATGGTCCTACCGTAGGGGCTACTCATTCGGAGACTCGCTCTTATAGTGATGCAAATACTTTGCGAAAAGATGTGTATTCCAATCAATTTTCAAATGGAGTAAATTTAAATTGGGTTTTATACTCAGGCGGAGCCAACCAAGGACAAGTGACTCAGGCCAAAGAGGGATATTATAGCGGTACTTACGGAGTGGTATTGATGGAACAATCACTTCGCATGCAGACAGCACAAGCCTATTATCAGGTACTTTATGCAGAGAAAACCGTAGAAAATGCAGACGAAGCATTGGCTCGGATGGAAGAGCACCTGAAAAATACAAAATTACGATTTGAAGTTGGACTAGTAGCCAAAGCCGATGTACTTCGATCAGAAGTCGAAGTGGCTAACGCCAAACAAAATCTGATCAAAGCGAAAAATAGCCTTGATTTGGCTAATGCAAGTTTGGCCAATCTAATTTGGGTAGATATGGGCACCTCGTTAGTGTTGAAAGATTCATTAGGATTTACTCCAGATGAGCGGACTCTAGAGGAAAGTATTTCTTATGCGAAGTTGTATCGACCTGAGATTCATCAGTCTTTCTCAAGTATTGACTCAGCCAAAGCGGCTGTACGGACTGCTCGAGCAGGATATTATCCAACTGTGGCTGTTTCGGCAGGGTACAATAAAGGGGATGTGGATCGACCGGGTTGGGAAACTACTGGTTGGAATGTGGGTGGCACTGTTAAATTAACTCTTTTTGACAGCTTTTACACCCGTGGCCGAGTAGGAGAAGCAATGGCTAAGCAGGAAAAAGCAGAGTCAACTCTCAAAACAACCATTCAGGGAGTGGACCTGGAAGTTCGCCAAGCTTGGCTAAACCTTCAAGAAGCAAGAGAACGAATTCAGACCAGTTCGGTTGCGATTTCTCAAGCAGAAGAAGATTATAAAATAGCTCAAGCTCGTTATCAAGCTGGAGTTGGGACAAATTTAGATGTATTAGATTCTCAAAATGCTTTAACCAATGCCCAAACAAATTATGTATCATCGTTGTTTGACTATAACAATAGCCGAGCTAAATTGGATAAAGCCATGGGAATTGGTGTAAAAAGACCACTCTCGGCTGAGGAACTTGAACGGACTCCGTTGCCTAGTGAGATGCTTGATAAAAAAATCGAAGAATTAAAAGAAAATCCAGAAAAAACGAAGATATTATTTCAAGCAGAATAAAAGATTTTTTTAGTTAAAAGGAAAAGTGAGGGATGTCGTATGATGATTAATCAAGTGCGGCGTTTCTCTATTTTTTTTGTAGCCTTTGTGCTTGTTAGCATACTGGGAGCTGCTCTTTGGTGGCAGAGCAATCACACAATCATAGAAAATAAAGTTAAACAAATTGTATTAGAGACAGCCGGACAGAGTTTGAACGGAAAAATCGAAATTGACCAGTTGCGGATCACTTTCCCACCAGCGATTAAATTAGAAGGAGTCCGCTTTTATGGAGTAGATGGGAAAATCGTGACAGAAATTCCTCAAGTTCGAGTTACCCTTAACTACTGGAAATTGATAACTGGACAAATTGGAGTTGAAGCACTAGAACAAGTAGCACTCCAATCACCTCTTGTTTATGTGACTGAGTTGAAGCCCGGCCAATGGAATCTGAGCGATTTGTTGAGGCAAGAAACTGCTACTGAATCTACAAAAGTGACTCTTTCTCTTCTGATTCAAAATGCGCAAATTTATGTGAATCGTCAAAATTTAGTAAATAAAGAGATGGGTCTAAATGGACAGATTCATATCTTCCCTACCGGACAGATTAGTGGGACTGGTGATTTTGTTTTAGAAAAAGACCGAGGGCAAGTTGAGTTTTCTTGGTATCAAGAAAAAGGTACAATTAAAGTTTCGGGCAGTGATTTGAGTTTGACCCATGGTTCATTAGCTTGGCTTTCTAATCAGGAACCTAAGCTTACTAATTGGGCAGGGGTGGCCAAGAATTATCGGGTCGAAATTCAGCGTTTGGAAGATCAAACTTGGCTAGTCGAAGGCGAAGGAGAGCTTCAAGATGCAGGTATTTCGTGGCAAGATTATCATCTAACTGGTTGGAATGGTAAACTTTCGGGTACAAATCAAGAAATTGAAGCCACCAATATCAAAGGAAATTTGAATGGTCAACCTTTCGTAATTTCGGGTAAAGCAGAAATCCAAGGGGAGAAAAAATTAAATTTAACCCTACAGACCGAAGGTTTCCAACTTGGTGCCATCCCACTGGTCAAAGCCCAAGAGATTTCGGGAGTGGTAAGTGGAGATATTGAGATTACCGGTACGCTGGACCTACCTATTGGGGATGGTAAGCTGAGCGTGAAAGATCTGGTCTATCAAGAGGCAGCAATTGGGAACTTTACAAGTGAAGTCAAGGGTGATCTTTCGGAGGTTATACTGAAGAACTTCGAAGGTCAAATTTTTAGCGGAGAGCTGAGTGGAGCTGGGAGATTCAATTGGAAAGATCAATTGGGTGAAGGGAATTTTGTTTTAGCTCATATTTACTTAGATCAAATTCCCAAGAATTTTGGTTTAGCTGATTTATCTCCTCTAAAAGGCAGTGTGTCTGGGGAAGTTTCTTTTTCGGGTGGGTTAAAGGGAATTCGAGGCAATGGAGAGTTACAATTCTCAGAAGCGCAGATTCGGGGTATTCCAATTACCCAAGCTTCGGGAGAATTTGCTTGGGCTCCGAAAGAAGAATTTGCGACTCAACTCCATGTGCTTGCAGCTGGTGGATCCCTTGAGGTGATGGTAAATTCCTCTCTATTGGAATTTACAGCTAGCCAAATTGAAGCCGCTTCTTTTCAAGAATTTATTCCTGCCTACCCAATTGGCGGAAGCTTTTCTGGTCGAGGAAGCTTGCAAAAAAATGCAGGTACTTGGCAAGGAGCAATCGACTTTGTAGGTGAAAATGGACTGATTGTCTCTCAACCTTTTAATTCGATAAAGGGAAGACTTCTTTTAAAAGAAGACGGTATCCTTGGGATTGACGAGGTCAGTTTGATTCAATATGGCGGAGATAGTCATCAATTTGGGTGGCTCGACTTTCGAAAGATCGGTGATCATTTTATTGCCTATCCATCGACTTCGCTTTTAAATTTAAATGATCAGTTTATCCGCTCTTTTCGTTCCTCCCAAAGAACCCACCAGATCAAAGGCTGGTTGGCGTTAGATGGATCTGATAGCTTTTTAGAAGTCCAAAGTAGTAATTTTAGAGGTGAAATGGCTTTGCCTTTTTTACCTCAAAATATATTTCTAAGTGGGAATATAACCAATCAACTGACTATTCAAGGAAATTTGGCTAATCCTTCAATTAAAGGGAAGATTTCATTGACTAATGGCAGTGCAGGTCTTTCAAAAGAAAATTCGATTCTCATCGATCATCTCTCAGGCAAATACGAAAGAAAAGATGGTCTTTGGAAGTTTAAAAGCTTCCGCTTTGAAAATTGGAGCATGAATTTTAGCTCCAGTGGGTGGTACGATGAAAAAGGTGGATATGAGGTAACCGTTTCGGAAGGACAGTTCTTTTCCGAACGGCCTCTTGGCTGGGAATGGCCTTATCCAGTAAGTGGATTGGTTCATTTTGGCGGAGTCGTCAAAGGGCAGGGAGATAAATACACAATTGATGCTCAACTTGCGGCACCGTTGATCGAAATGAATGGTCAGAAAATCGAAAATGTGAATCTTATCTTAGCGGGCGATCAGGTGGAGCTTCGAATCCCAGAATTTTCTTTTTCTCAAGGAGATGAGGGCAAGGTACTATTCCAAGGGTATGCAAATGGACCAAGACGAATGATTTATGGCGAAATTACTGCAGAGAAGCTCAAGCTCAGTCAAAGCTTACCTTTAGCCACCCTCTCGGTTCCTGAACTGGAAGGGCTATTGAGTGGAAATATAAAAGTAACCATGAGCCCTGGTCATATTGAAACCGACATCAAAGGATTTATTTCCCAAGGAACTTTCAGAAAACAACACTTTGACCAAGTAAGATTTCATGTTACAAAAGATGGTACGGCCTGGGATATTGATAATTTAACTGGGAAAATTGGAACAGAGGGATTTTTGGCTGCTGAAGGGGGTATTGATTCAAAAGGGAATATTGATATACAGATCGGTGGTAGAGATTTAGATGCTTCAATATTACCCGACTTAGCTTATCAAGATATTCCTCTGACAGGAAAGCTCCAGATTGTGGGTCAAGCAAGTGGTACCTTAAAAAATCCTGAAGTGGCCCTCTCTGGTAATATTACTCCTGGGGGACTCGGAGGAGTGGCTTTCGACAATTTCCAAACTTTGATTGTTTTAAAAGATCAAAATATTTTGATCGAACAAATGTCACTGGTAAAAGGAATTTATCAAGCCAGCCTGGATGGAAAAATTCCGTTAGCCGCCTTGGAGAAAAAAGAATCGGGCCGAACCGAAAGCATGGATTTGAATTTGCGACTAGACAATGCAAATCTGGCCATCCTGCCAACGATTACCCCATTCATTACAGAAGCTGAAGGAGCTACAACAGGTCAGCTTCACATTAAAGGAACTTTGGCTCATCCGAATATTAACGGGACTCTTGGAATTCAAAACGGCATTATCCACTTTGATAAGGTGAAAGAACCTCTTGAAAATATCCAATTAGCGTTGGACTTTAAAGGAGAATCCTTTGTGATTAGCCAAGGGTCTGCAAAGATGGGGAAAGGGAAGTTGAATTTGTCTGGTCAAGGCGGTTTGGCTGGAACTGTATTGAGTGATTATCGTGCATCTTTAGTAGCCCAACAATTAGAAGTGACTAGTCCTTATTACAAAGGTGAAATTAACGGAAAATTGGAATTGGTTTCTGGAGTTCTTAAACCGAAGGTACAAGGGGATATTCGCTTAGATCGGGTTACGATTAGCGTTCCGATTAGTCTTTTCGTACAGGATTCTCAAGCTTTTTATTTACCTGAGACTGATTTGGATATCCAACTTCATATTGGGCAAAAGGTAAGGTTCTACGACCCGGTCTTCTACGATATTTCACCTCAAGGGAAATTGCGAATCCGACGTACCATACAAAAGCCTGCTTTAATGGGGCAACTTGAAGTGAATAGTGGAAGAATTTGGTACTTTAACAATCAATTTGATATTTTAGAAGGAAAAGCTAATTTCGGAGGTTTTACTGGACTAATTCCAGAAATCAGTCTGCGTGCTCAAACTCGAATGGCAAATACTCAAATCAACCTTCAAGCTAAAGGGATTGCTACCCAAATGGAATTTGTTCTTTCGTCAGAACCGGCAATGAGTCAAGATGAAATCCGAAACTTATTGTTGTTCAAAACCAATTCAATTGATAATAACCCAAATGGACTAGGGCAACAACTAACTTCGGCTGGTGCGTTAGCTCTTTTAGAAATGGGACTTCAAGCTCAGGGACTTTTTGGACTGGAAAAATTTGCTCAGGCAAACTTCGGGGTAGATGAGGTCGTTTTAACCCAACTTCATTTTTCAAATCAACAGAACACGGAAGGTCTTCGTAATAAATTTGAAGCCAATTACGGAATTCGAGTTGGAAAATCAATTGGGAAAAATGTTTTTATCTCAAATGCACTTTCTTTTGAGGATCTGGCAAATGGTATCACAAACCTACGATATGATTTTAATCGTTATTGGAATATATCGGTCGAATGGGAACGAGAGGACAAAGAAAATCGATATCGAGTCTTTTTTCGGGGTAGATTTTAAAAAAAAACTTTGGTTCTACTTGAGAAAGTGGTATTATGTATCAGAAGGAGATTCTTATTTGGCAACCCATTAAGAATCTAAGTTTTAAATTGAAAGTTTGACATGGATAGGGAGGATTTATCTTGAGCAAAAAATATCGAGTAAAGAAAATGCTCTGTGTGCTTGGATTAGGCGTGGCAATGGGATATTCGGGTGGGATTGCTTACGGAGAAACTCCAATCGTTTCCCCAGCACCTATAGCAACAGCTGAGGCGACCGTTGATGCGGAAGGACCAGTTGGGCAGAAAATCACCCGAATTGATATTGAAGGACTTCAAAGCATTGAGAAAAAATCAATTATGGATGTGATTGCGAGTCGTCCAGGCGGTGTTTGGACAGCGGATCAATCTGGAAAAGATATTCAGGCGATTTTGAGCACTGGTTATTTCCAAGGGGCTCGAATGAAATACAATATTGTACCTGAAGGGACTGAAGTGGTTTACGAGGTCAAAGAAAATCCGAAATTTAAAGGATTGAAATTGACTGGGAATACCATTTATAAAACCGAGGAATTAGAAGCTCTTGCAACAGTCACCCCAGGGGTGGTTATCAATACGAATCGACTGACTGGCGATTTGCAGGCAGTGGAAGAGCATTATAAAAAGAATGGTTATGTTCTTGCCCGGCTGGCAGATATTCAAATGCTTGAGGACGGTACGGTAACTGCCAAAGTAGTTGAAGGCGTTATTGAAGAAATTCAGGTCAAAGGGAATGACAAAACGAAAGATAAAGCAATTCTGCGAGAAATCCGAGTAAAAAAAGGTGAGCCTTTGAAAGCAGAAGATGCGCGAAATACAATTCGTCGTCTCAACAATTTAGGTATTTTTGAAGATGTTAAGATGGATCTCCAGCCAGGACGAGAACCAAATCAATTTGTTTATGCTATTGAAGTCAAAGAAGGCCCTAGTCGCTCAGTTGGCTTAGGGGGCGGCTACAATGAAGACGATGGTTTTTCCGTATCTGCAGAATTTGGGGACAAGAATTTCTTAGGAATTACGGACCAAATTAAATTGCGTTATGAATTTGGTGGCGAAGGGGACTTTAAAAATAAACTTCGTCATGGTTTCGAATTTAGTTATGTTCATCCTTGGTTGACCAAAAAAGAAATGTCTCTTGGTCTTAATGTTTATGATCTCATGCGCAGAAGGGTGGATCGAAGTCCTGATGGAGACAAAATCTCCGAGTACGACCGAGAAGCCCGGGGCTTTGATGTAACAATTTCTCAGCCTTACGGAGAATACAAAAAAGCATTTGTTGGCTTCGGAATTCGAGATACCAAGTATAGTGAGCATCAAAGTGGGACAGACTATCGAACGGTTCCTAATTATATTTCGGATAATTTTGGTCGCTATAGCAATGTTAGCCTCGGATTTATTTATGATGATCGAGATAATTACTTTGTGCCAACTCAAGGGAAACGTTTTTCGTTAAGTGCGACCCAAGGCTTACCTGTAATTAGTGGGGACTTTAATTACACCCAATTTAATCTGGATGCCCGTAAATATTGGCCTGTGATGTTTGGAAAAGCAGAGCACACCATCGCAGTTCGTTTTCTTGGAGGCTTACAAACTGGTGATGATGTACCGGAATCGGATTTACTTTCTGTTGGTGGCGATACGGTACTCAGAGGTTTTGAAGGTGGTCAATTTAGAGGGACTAAAATGCTGGCTGCGACCTTGGAATACCGAGTACCAGTCCAAAAATATGTTTCAGTTGTTGCTTTCGGCGAAGTAGGAGATGCTTGGGGCGGTACATCAAATGCTGTTTTTAGTGACCCAGGACGATCTTTTAAATTACGAACTACTTATGGGCTTGGAATTCGTTTGAATACCCCACTAGGTCCATTACGTTTGGATTATGGGATGGGGAATGGGGAAGATAAAGGGCGTTTTAGCTTTGGATTTGGCGCTAGTTTCTAATCAAACTCTGTGATGGTTCTTTATTGACAAAGGGTCAAGAACCCTTTCCTATATTTTTAAGACAAATAGGACGCTAAAATGCGGAATAATTTGTAAAATCAATTGCGAGGCAAAAAAGAACAAGGTATAATAATCCTAGTAATATTGGAGAATAGATGTGGAGGAATTTTATAATGATGATGTGGCTTAGAAATCCAAGAAATGTGAAAACGATTACTTTGGCGGTTGCTGCTATTTTTGTAGTAAGCGTATTTATTATGGGCGCCAACTCAATGACTGGACAAGCTTCGGCAGCTCCTGCCAGTTCGGTTGCGGTAGTAGATATGGAGCGAGTACGCTCTCAATCCACCGATTTTAATGATGCGGTGAAACAATTCCAAGATGTTCAGATGCAAGCGGAAGAAGACTTTAAGAAAAACGCTGCAGCTTTATCGGCTGATGAAAAACAAAGATATGAGCAACAGTTGGTTGAAAAAATAAAGAAAAGTGAAAGCGATATTTCCAGTGCATGGAAACTAAAGCTTGGTGGAGCTGTAAAAAAGGCCGCTGACTCAAAGGGATACACTGTTGTAGTAGCTAAAGATGATGTATTATATGGTGGTAGTGATATTACAGATGAAGTCATTAAAATTTTAAATAGCAAGTAAGGAAAAAGGTCAGGTCCTTCGGGTCTGGCTTTTTTTTACGAAATAATTGCTTAAAAGTAGTCTTTTCTAGTATAATTAGGAAGATATACTGTAAATAAAAGGAGACGGATGAAAATGAATTTAACGAAATGGATGGGAGCTGCTTTGATCGGAGCAACTCTGTTGGTAGCAGGCTGTAGCAATGAGGCCCAAAAAGTCGGAGTTGTTGATTATGAAAGAATCCAAAAGGAATCTAAATTTGGGGCTGAGATCATTCAAAAAGCGACTGCTCAACAACAAGTGTTGCAAGAAGAGGGCAAGGCTTTGGAAGCAGAATTGCAAAAAATGGATCCAGCGAAAGCACAACAAGAATTTATGGCAAAACAACAAGAATTTCAGAAACGAGCTCAAGAATTAGAAAAACAAATTGGAATTGAATTTATTACAGGAATTCAAAAAGCTTCTACGGAAGTTGCTCAAGAAAAGAAAATGGGAATTGTTTTGACAAAAGCTCAAGTGGTGGTTGGAAGTGTCGACATTACAGATGATGTAATCGCTAAATTAGGCGGAAAAGTAGAACCCAAACCAGCTGAGGAAGCCAAAGCAACGGAAGAAAAGAAAGAGGCTCCAAAACAATAGAAAATAGGAGGACTTGATGTGAATTTTACGGTTGAAGAACTGGCTAAAATGATTGGCGGAAAAGTAGAAGGAGATTCGGCAAAGCGAATTGATGGAGTAGCAGGTTTACAGGAGGCTGGAAGCACTGAAATCACTTTTGCGGTTCCTCCTTATTTAGATTATTTGCATTTAGCAAAAGCTGGGGCTGTGGTGGTACCTTCTGATGCAAAAGTGAATTGTGACTTGACCTTGATTCGAGTGGAAAATCCACGGGCTTCTTTTATTATTTTGAGTCAAGTATTTCAGCCTCCTCTTGTCCGCTCAGTAGGAATTCATCAAGCAGCCCATGTGGACCCGACTGCTGAGATTGCAGATGGGGCAATTGTAATGGCTTTTGCTTATGTGGGCCCTCAAGCGAAAGTCGGAAAAGGAACCATTCTTTATCCCCATACTTATGTTGGTGATTCAGCTGAAGTTGGTGAAGATTGTATTATCTATCCAAACGTAACAATCCGAGAATATTGCCAAGTTGGTAATGGAACGATTATTCATTCAGGAGCCGTAATCGGTGCTGACGGATTTGGTTTTACTTTTTCAGAGGGAATTCATAAAAAAGTGCCCCAGATTGGTAGAGTGCTAATTGGCAATGATGTAGAAATTGGTGCCAATACAACAATTGATCGAGGAACTTTGGGTGATACGATTGTTGGTAATGGAACAAAGACTGATAACCTAGTTCATTTGGCTCATAACGTACAAACTGGAGAACATTGTTTATTTGTGGCTTTTTGTGGAGTTTCTGGTAGCACTAAAATTGGTAACCATTGTACATTTGGAGGCCAAACTGCTACAAAAGGACACTTGACTATCGGGGATCGCTGCATGTTTGCTGGACGAAGTGGGATCAATCATGATGTACCAGATGACTCGGTGATGGCAGGATTTCCAATACGTCCCCATCGTGAATGGCTTCGAGAAGAAGCGGGCCTTCGGCAGGTCCCAGAATTAATTAAAAGAATTCGTGTTTTGGAACAGAAATTAGAAGAAAAAAGTGGTTCCAAGTAGTCGGAGGATTATGTATGTATTTTATATTGAAAAAATTAAGTGCCTTTGCCACTTGGATGGGGCCACGGGGTTGGCGCTTGTGGGGCGGGGGATTTGGCACACTCCTTTGGTGGTTTCTACCTAAAAAAAGACGACTTATCATGTTGGAGAACTTGATGATTTCTCTTCAAATCGATGAAAAAAGGGCAAGGCAACTTGCAAAAGTGAATTGCCAAAATATGGGTGTTCTAATTATGGAGGCATTAGCCTTGCCAAAATTGACTCCGGAAAATGTATCCCAATGGATTTCAATTGAAGGCAAAGAGCACCTAGAAGAAGCTTTAGCGATGAATCGAGGCGTTATTATCGCTACAGCCCATCAAGGGAATTGGGAGTGGTTGGGAGGCGGACTGGCTTTGTATGGCTATCCGCTGGTTGCTGTGATGACACCTCAGCATAACAAAGAGGTCAATCAAATCATTATGGACCTACGAGGTGGAGCCAATATGATTTTGGCGATGAGGGCGGAAGTCCGCGATATGGTTCGGCACTTGAAGGAAGGAAGAGCGGTTGGTCTTTTGATGGATCAATATGCTGCTCAGAGCGATATTCGGGTGAATTTTTTTGGCAGAGAAACTTCAAGTCAGCCAGGGCCATCGGTTTTGGCAAGACTTCAAAAGGCGCCCATTGTCCCGATCTTTATTCATCGGTTACCCAATGGAAAGCATCATATCACCGTGTATCCCCTAAAAATGGTTGATCAAGCGAAGGACCGCCATGTGGCGCAAGAAGAGATTACAATAGAGTTAATGGGGATTATTGAAGATTATATTCGACAACACCCGGAAGAATGGTTTTGGCTACATAATCGTTGGAAATTAGTAGGGCGAGAAAGAACTACTGGCTAGGGAGAGTATTATGAAAAGAAAATGGCAACAAACAATCAAGGAATCCTTTGTTTTCGAAGGAGTTGGATTACATTCGGGGAAGCCAGTAAGAATCAAATTTTTTCCAGCCGAACCTAATACCGGGATTGTCTTTATTCGGTCTGATTTAGAAGAACAGGCAACGATTATTGCTCTAGCCGATCAGGTCACTTCTACTCAGCGGGCAACTACTTTGGGGAATGGAGAAAATAAAGTTTTTACAGTGGAGCATATTTTGGCTGCTCTTTACTTGATGGAAGTTGATAATTGCCAAATCGAGATGAACTCACCGGAGCCGCCAGCAGCGGATGGGAGCGCGAAAGTTTATTGTGATTTGATTTTAAAAGTTGGAGTATTAACTCAAGATGGGCCGGTACAATACCTGGATTTGAAAAAATCTTTCCAAGTGTATGATAAAAATCGCTTCATTACTATCCAACCTTATGAAGGGTATCGAATTTCCTTTATTTCAATGAATTCACACCCGGAGCTAGGCACTCAATTTTATGATATTGAGCTAGCTGAGGGTAATGGAATTAAGGAAATTGCCCCAGCACGAACGATTGGATTTGTCGAAGAGTTAGAAGCCCTGAAAGCACACAATTTGGCTTTGGGTGGATCCCTTGAAAATGCTTTAGTTTATGACAAAGATAAAAGTTTAAATGAACCAAGATTTCCAGATGAATTAGTGCGACATAAAATTTTAGATGTGATTGGTGATCTTGCTTTGTGCGGATTTAGAATTAAAGGTCATGTTATCGCTTCTCAGTCGGCTCATTCGCTGAACGCCGAATTGGCCAAACAGCTACAAGAAGAATATTGGAGGAAGTCATAATGAATATTTTGGAGATAAAAGAGTGTTTACCTCATCGCTATCCATTTCTTTTGGTAGATCGAGTGATTGAGCTTGAACCCATGAAAAAAGCAGTGGGGATAAAAAATGTGAGTGTGAATGAACCTTTTTTCAATGGTCATTTTCCAGAGAATCCAGTGATGCCCGGAGTTTTGATTTTGGAAGCCATGGGTCAAGTGGGTGGGTTATTTATTATGTGTTGTCCCGAATATAAAGGGATGGGTACTTTTTTTGCAGGTATTGACGAAGTACGATTTCGTAAGCCGGTCGTTCCAGGCGATCAATTGATTATCACCAGCGAAATGATGAAGTACAAAGGATTAATTGGTAAAGTAAAATCTGAGGCGCGGGTAGATGGTGAAGTGGTTGCTAGCGCAATATTCACTTATGCTTTGATTGATAAAAAGAAAGAAGAATAGAGAATTCTAAATTTAGAATAAGGGGATGCAATATGGAATTGATAAAAACGAAACGGAGCGAAACGAGCATCCATCCAACAGCTATTGTAGAAGAGGGTGCAGTGATTGGTGAGGGTGTAGAAATCGGCCCTTATGCAGTGATTGGTCCAAATGTACAAATTGGTGATGGGTGCAAAATCGGTCCTCACGTAGTCATTGCTGGCTCGACAATGATCGGTAAAAATTGCCGATTTTCCCCGGGTGCGTCTATTGGAAGCGTTCCTCAAGATTTGAAATATAAAGGGGAAAAGAGCTTTCTCGTGATTGGCGATAATTGTACTTTTCGTGAGTATTGCACGATTAGCCTAGGAACTGGCGAAAATGGCGAAACTCGTATTGGTTCAAATTGCTTGTTTATGGCTTATACTCATGTTGCCCATGATTGCATTGTTGGGAATCATGTGATTATGTCCAATGTCGCCACCTTAGCCGGTCATGTTAGTGTGGAGGACCGAGTAGTGATCGGTGGTTTAGCTGCGGTTCACCAATTTACAAAAATCGGTAGAAATGCAATGTTAGGTGGCGGAGCTTTGGTAAGTCACGATGTACCTCCTTATACCATTGTAGCTGGTTATCCTGCAAAAGTTCGAGGCTTGAATAATGTGGGCATGGCAAGAGCAGGAGTGTCTGAGCAAATTCGGCGAGAAATCAAAAAGGCTTTTCGTATCTTGTATCGGAGCAGCTTGAGCTTGTCGGAAGCCATTACTCAAATGGAAGAACAGTTAGTTTTTTCAGACGAACTAGATCATTTTGTAAGATTTCTCAGAAATGCAGAGCGTGGAGTGTGCCCTGCTCAGAGAACTATTGATAAAGATTAGAGAAACGGAGCAAAAAGCTATGAAGAAAGTAGGCCTTCTAGCAGGAGTTGGAAATTTACCAGTAGAATATGCTCGTGCTATGAAAGATGCTGGTAGAATAGTAGTTACCGTTGCTTTGGTTCCTGGAGTTGAAGAAGAACTGCAACAGGTTTCATCAATTTATGAAGTTATCCCAGTAGGGAAAATTGGAAAAATTTTAAGTTTTCTAAAGAAAAATGAAGTTACCGAACTCGTTATGCTTGGGAAAGTAAGTAAAGAATTCATCATGGAGGGAAGTATTATCCCAGATTTCAAAGGTTTAGCTCTTTTGGCAAGAGTAAAAGATTATAAAGATGATACCTTACTCCAAGCCTGTGTGGATGAACTGGCGAAAGAAGGGATGAGAACTTTATCCCAAATGGAAGCTTTGGAATTACTCTTGGCTAAACCTGGGGTCTATACTCAACGTCAACCCGACGAAAGAGAACTGAAAGACATGAACTTTGGTCTAGAGATGGCTTGTGCGATCGGTGGATTGGATATTGGTCAAACAGTGGTTGTAAAAGATGGAGCAGTAATGGCGGTTGAGGCAATTGAAGGCACTGATGCTTGTATTTTGCGCGGCGGTCAGTTAGCTCGAGGCGGGGCAGTAGTTGCCAAAGCAGCAAAACCTCAGCAGGATCAACGATATGATGTACCTACTGTTGGACCAGATACAATTCAGACAATGATTAAAGTAGGGGCGACTGCCATTGTAATGGAAGCAGGTAAAACTTTTCTCTTTGATGCAAAGGCGACTGCGGCTTTGGCGGACGAAAATGGAATTGCAATTGTAGCAAAATCATTGGAAGCTAATTAGCAGGCTATGAGGGGCATCTCGTAGCCTTTTTTTGTGGAGGTATCTTGAATGAAAATTATGTTGTCAGCTGGGGAAGCTTCGGGAGATTTGCATGGGGCTAAATTAGCTGAAGCGATCAAACATGCTTGCCCAGAGGTAGAGCTCTTTGGGATGGGTGGCACTCAGATGAAAGAATCTGGGGTAGAAATTCTACAAGAAATCGATGATTTAGGTGTGATTGGCTTGGTTGGAAGTCTAAAATTAATTCGGAAATTATTTCGAATTCGAAAGATCATGCTAACTGAACTAGCCAATCGAAAAGCAGATGCACTGGTTGTTATTGATTACCCAGAATATAATACTCGACTTGCGAGGAAAGCCTATCAAATGGGTATTCCGGTCATTTTCTATATTAGTCCCTCAGCCTGGGCTTGGCGGCGTGGACGAGCCAAAGATGTGGCTCAAATTAGTGACCGAGTTGCCTCGATCTTTCCTTTTGAGGCAGAAGTGTATCGAGAAGCTGGAGCTAATGTCATTGAAGTTGGACACCCGCTTGTGGATATTACAGTGCCAAAAAGAAGTTTGGAAGAAGCAAAGCAGTTTTTCAAGATAGATCCAGAGAAAAAGCAAATTTTAATGATGCCAGGTAGCCGAAAGCAAGAAATTGAAAAGCTACTCCCACCGATGGTAGAGGCAGCCAAGATTTTATTAAAATCCGATTCAAAGTTGGAATTTTTTCTTCCCCTTGCGAGCACCATTTCAGAGTCAATGATTCAAGAGATCGCTGATTTGAAAGGCTTACCTATTCGGATTATCCGAGGGGATACCTATGATTTGATTTCTATTTGTGCAGCTGGGATGATTACATCGGGTACTGCATCATTGGAAGCAGCGCTCCTTGGAGTACCTGCAGTGATCATGTACAAAGCATCATCTCTCAGTTATGTGATTGGAAAAATGTTGATTAAATTACCTCATTTTGGATTGCCCAATATTGTGGTAGGAGAAGAGATCGTGCCTGAATTACTCCAAGGCGAAGTGACTGGCGAAAGAATTGCTAGCGAAATTTCTCGATGGCTTTATGATGAGGAAGCAAGAACTCAAGTCTTAGAAAAATTAGCAAAAATGAAAAAAGCTCTTGGGGGCGGTGGAGCAGTTCAACGAACTGCTGAATTAGTCTTAGAGATAGCAGGAAAAGGAGTAACCTAATGGCCTATTATTTGCGATTAATTCGTTACATTCACCCTTACAAGGGAAAATTGACTCTGGCTATTTTATGTATGCTCGGCGCATCGGCAGCACAACTTTTCTTACCTTGGGTAATTAAAGATGTAATTGATGATGTATTTAAAAATAAAGATGTGGTAATGCTCAATCAAATTATTTTTGCGATTCTATTTATGTTCATTTTACGAGGCTTCTTTATTTATGGGCAAGGGTACTTTATGTCCTTTGTATCGGAACGCTCGATGATTGATTTGAAAGAAGATTTTTTCAAAAGAATACAACATTTTTCATTGGGCTATTATGAAAGAAAAACGACCGGGACTATGATGAGTCACTTCACCAATGACATTGGGGGTCTTCAAATGGCCATGCTCAATAGTGGAGTTGAATTTATTACAGAAAGCTTTGTTTTGATCTTTTCAGTTGGTTCGATGATTATTCTAAACTGGAAATTAACTGCTTTAACTTTTATCGCAGTGCCGATTATTGCTTTTGCAATTGATAAACTAGGAAGAAAAATTCGTTTAATTGGTGGGATGGCTCAAGAACGAGCATCTGAGATTACCTCACTTATTCAAGAATTTTTATCAGGAATTCGAGTTGTTAAGTCTTTTGCTCGAGAAGAATACGAACTGGAACGATTCCATAAACAAAATGAGAGAAATTTTCGTACTAGCATGAAAGCAGTGCGAACTGGCTCTCTCCTCAACCCAATTGTTGAATTTTTCGCAGCCATTGGGATTTGTGTCGTTTTTTGGTATGGTGGTATGTCGGTTATAAATGATGAAATTACTTCTGGGGCTTTGATTGCCTTTTTGTTCTATGCAGTGAATCTATCCAATCCAATCAAACGGATTTCAAGAACTTATGCAGCTCTTCAGCGTTCCCTAGCCAATGCAGACCGAGTTTTTGAAGTAATGGATCATGTTCCCGATATTCAAGACAAACTTGGAGCCAAAGAGCTAAAACAGATTCAAGGGGAAGTATCATTTGATCATTTGGGATTTGAATATAAACCAGGGGAACCAGTTCTGAAAGATTTAAATTTCACAGCCAAACCAGGCCAAATGATTGCTCTAGTTGGACCAAGCGGATCAGGAAAAACGACTTTAGTCAACCTAATCCCTCGCTTTTACGAGGTCGGGTCTGGGGCCATTTCGATTGATGGAACCGACATTCGAGACATTACTCAA
>JAGOHU010000103.1 GCA_017995975.1 Negativicutes bacterium | reverse complement strand
GAATCATACATACTTTTAAAAATGAAATAGCTAAGCAAAGTCATTACATAGGTGCCCATAATGCCAATACTAATCAATTTATCTTTCAGAGGAAATCTCTGAAAGGCTACTGCTACTCCAAATAAAATCAAGATTAGATTCCAAGGAGAGCTGATCAAAGCCAGAATGCTAATCAATCGAAAAATCCCTCGTTTTTTATTTTGTTTGGCAATTTCTTGTTCTATTTCTTGATAAAACTCCATCTGACAAGCCTACCTTCCAAACTTACTCTTCATTCTATAATATCTTTTCACTATCAAAAAATTCATTTAAACCAATGGAAAGATATAACCTAGGTAGTCAATAAAAATCCATAAAAAAGGTAGTATCAAAAGTACCATCAAGACAAGACTTACTATGAGAAAATTCAATTTCTGCTCCGCTTTTGCCAATTCGTGCTGATCTACAAATTCTTTCATTGATTTTCTCAAAGAAAGAATAATTGGGAAAAGAGTTAATAGAATCACAAAACCACCAAGATACAACACATAATAAAATAGAGGATAGCGAAGTGCTTGTATGGTAAACCCTTTGTTAACAAAGTAAAGAAATAGCACGAGAAATGGAAATGTACTTATAATTTTTCCAACTACAATCATCACCAGTAAGGAAATTTTTTCTAACTTTCTACATTTACTTCTCATTTCATCTTGAATCATATCTTTTTGCTCACTCTCTTTTCGATATTGTTAACCTCTCATCTAACAGCCAAATGTTAAAAAACTAATAAGTAGAAAAAAAGGCGATAAGAGAAAGAGAATTATCCAAGGTTGTGCAATCAATACAAAAAAACCAAGAACATATTTATACTTTTTCAACTTTTTACACTTTTCTTGTGTCCCAATTAAATCATTTCTTTTTAATGCTCCCATAATTTCCGATGATATGCCTGCATAAACAAAATAATTAAATATACAAAACAAATACGAAAAAATATATATCCATATAAAAATTTTCTCCCCAATATCCCACCTAGGCACAAGAACCATACCTAACAACATCCATAAAAAAAATGGACATAAAATTATAGACCCAATACTGATTGCTTTAGAAAAATAACCTACTGAGCTTTTTAGCTTCTCATATTCTTTTTCTAATTCTTCTCTATTTTGCTCCAGCATAATAACCACTCCTTATGCAGAAAGACTTTCTTTCGCAATCTTATTGAGCTCTCGGTAGTTTATTTTTCCACTGGCTAGCATGGGCAAGTCTTTCATATAGATCACTTGATTGGGCAATGCCAACATTGGTAATTTTTGGCTACTCCAGTAGCCTCGAAGAGCCTCGATAGTTAATTCTGGATCCGTAGTGTAAAGAACGATTTTTTCCCCTTTTCGTTGATCCGGTAAATTGACCGCTCCATATTGTTTTTTGTCTGAGTATTCCCGTACCCATTTTTCGACTGTATCGAGGCTTACCATTTCGCCGGAAATTTTTGCAAATCGCTTGAGTCGAGCTTCGATGGTCAGCATATTATTTTGATCCATTGAAAGTACATCTCCTGTATCATACCAATCTTCCAAAGGTTCAAAACCTTTCCCTTCTCGAAGATAGCCTTTCATCAAATTCGGGCCTTTGATAAAGAAATTTCCACCTTTTTCAATTCCATCCACTGGTTCAATTTTATACTCAATGCCAGGCATGATCCGTCCCACTGTAGCTTTATCAAAGAATAGGGGGGTGTTCAACGTCACGATCGGGCTGGCTTCAGTAGCACCATAGCCTTCAATGATCCGAATTCCAAATTTTTCTTGCCAGAGTTGGCGAGTCTCAGGCGAAAGTCGCTCCCCTGAGGAAAATACATAACGGGTTGTGTAGAAATCCATTCCGTGAGCCACTCGACCATAGCCATTTAAGAAAGTAGGAGTTCCGATCAGAATAGTAATATTTTTATCATACATAATCTCTGGAATTACCCGATAGTGAAGCGGCGATGGATAGTGATAGGTGTAAATTCCACAAAAAAGTGGCAGCATTGTCCCAATCGATAGACCAAAAGCGTGAAAAAGTGGCAATGGGTTGATCAGCCGATCGGTTCCCATAAAAGAGATGACTGAAGTGACTTGTTGAGTATTTTCAAGTAATGCACGGTGAGTCAAGACCACTCCTTTTGGAGCACTCTCGCTACCACTCGTAAATAATATCAACTCGCTTTTCTCCGCATAGGAAGGTTTGTTGAAAAGTACTTCCAAAAATCCTTGCACTTTATCCACAAGGCCAATCTTTGGCCCTAAATCTTCTAAATAAGTCACTGAATATTCTTTACTGATTTCATCAATAATTGAAGTCAGTTGAGCTTTTTGCACAAAATTTCGAGAAGTAAGAATGTGCTTGATTTGACCCGTTTTCAATGTGGAAAGCATCATCTCAAGGCCACTTGAGAAATTAAGCACTGCTGGAATTTTCCCAGCCCAACACAATGAAAGCACTGATACAACCCCTGCATTGCTGGTCGGCATCAAAAGTCCTACCGGTACATCGGAATCCCAATTTAAACTCTTGATCTGGCCTCCCAAGACTCGACTCTTGGTGAGTAGACCTCGATAGGTCAATTCGCCAAATGGATCTTCCACAATCACTTTACCAAAACCATATTTTTTAGCTGCTTCAAGCACCATATCATAGGCATTTTCTGCAGTTTCTCTCTCTTGCTTCGCTTTGAAAAGACTTTCTTGAAGCATCCGAAGAAGCCAACCAGCACATTCAGCTTTAGCCAACCGATTGCTAATTCCCGGAGTAATCACTGGGCGCAAAGCAGGAAATACATGAAAAGTAATTTTAGGGAAAAGATGCTTTTTCGTTCCTTTCGCTCGAGAAAAACAACTTTGCTCTGGCCCCATTAGGATTACTGGAATAATGGGTGCGTTGGTTTTCATGGCAATCATAGCGACCCCATTGTAAATTTTCATCAAAGTGCCGGTAGTGGTAATACGCCCTTCAGGAAAAATCACCACGATTTCACCAGCTTCGACCCTTTTAATCACTTCTTTCATCGAAAAAGGATTCATTGGGTCTACAGTAAGGCAACGAGCAAATTTAATGAGGTAACTGAATTTTTGAGCAATCTCCGTATTTACGACGAAGGTTGTTTTTTCTTTTGGCAAAGAAATGAAAAGCAAAATCGCATCTAAAAAAGAGACATGATTAGGCATGACCAATGCAGGCCCCTCCTTAGGGAGCAACTCACGACGGAAAAATTTGAGGCGAAAGCAAATACTGGTAATTTGATGTAATATCTTCTGCAACATTTCTAATTGTCTCCTTCCAAATCTTCATCAAAATGGCTAGTGGTTCGAAACATTTCTGGTTTTCCTTTTTCCAAGTCATCCCATTTTAAAAGTTCGTCTGGTTCAGTGGTTCGAGAAAAATCTTCCCACTTCAAAATTTCTGTAGACTGGGTGAGCAATTTTTCAATACTGCGAGATACCTCTAAAGTAAATTCATCCCAAGTAGGGAGCTCATCATGGAAAAACGGATATTGTACCAAAGGCTCCAACATCAGCCCCGAATACATGGAAATCCATAAATAAACTGGTTTCTTAGGAATATGACCTTTTTCCATCCCTTCTTCCAACAAGCGACGAAGTAGAAAGTGAGGCTTTACTTCATCTTCTACTCGATCCCAAAATTGGTACTGAGAAAGTAGGACAAAACGAATACTTTCTGGATCTCGGTGATAAATCTGATAAGTATACTTTTGAACCTGGCAAAGTCTCTGAACTGGGTCTATCTCTTTTTCTGCTATCAAAGCAACTTGAGTTGTGTACTCGGTAATGATTTTTTTGAAAATATAAAGGGCCATTTCTTCTTTACTCTTAAAATGCTTATACAGAGCAGCTTCCGAAACACCAGCCACTTTCGCTATATCTCGTACTGAAATTCGATCATATCCCTGCTCTGAAAAAAGTTTTAGGCTAGCCAATAAGAGCTGTCCTTTTTTTCCTTCTTCTTTAAATAACTCTTTCATTTCACACTCCCCTTGCCTTTATTTGATTTTACTATTTATCAAAATGTTAACGATTGTTTACTATTTTGTCAAGCCAATTTTTCATTTTTATAATCTTATTTTCCTCCCTAACCTTTGAATTTAAAGCACTTTGATCTTTTTTTTCAAAAAACAATAAACAATCGTTAACTTTTTAGTTGACACATTCTTTCCAATCAGTTACTATAAAGTCAACAAGCAGTTAACGTTTGTTCACCAATTATAAGGAGTGAGTATTATGAAAGCAAAACACATCATCTCAATCTTGTTTCTATCATTCACATTAGGAATTGCATTTGGTTGCTACCAAGCTCAAGAAGTAAAAAAAGAGACTGCCGCAAATTTATTGAGTCAAAACCCCTATCAATATCAAATGATCAAAAGTCTATCCTACTTATATTAAGTTGATCAGATCAAACAATATGATATGCTCGCATCAAAATTTATGATTACCCTGATCCTAGACTGAAAATCGTGGGTGATCAAAGAGGAACTCTATTTGAGAAAATTCTATAAAAAGGAGACCAAGTCATGAAAAAATTCATCTTAAGTTTACTCTTCCTGGTCTTTCTCGCAACATCCTATGTCTACTATTACACCCTTAAAGATTATAGTCATTACCAATCTCTTTCACCATCAGAAAAACATCAGTTTTATATGACTCACCCAATTAACTACATCTTTATGAAGGACCTTATCTTTTGGGATAAAAGCTTATAGCTCAAAAAAATTATGTAAGGAGAGTAACAAATGAAAAAGATTATTTACGGCTTACTTCTAGTAATATTGATTGGAATTACTTCCATCTATTATGAAACCTATGGAACATATAAAAATTATCAGAAACTTTCCAGCTCCGAGCAGCAATGGGTTCAAACTGCTAGCCCAATTCGATATATGCTCATGAAAGACCTTATTTTCTGGGACAAAACTCTTTAAATAATTGTTGCAAATAATATACAGATAGGCGGAAATTACCATGAATAAATGTATTAATAGTGTTTCTTTTTTGAAACTTTCAAATCTGACTTGTTCTTTTTACCTCAGTGTATTTTCAGTTCTCTTTTTCTTTTTTTTCCCCAGAATTTCACAAAATATCAACTATCACAATTTTGCAGGAGATTTATCCACAGCTTGGATTCCAAATATGGATAACGTCTTATCAAATCTTTTCTTCTGCCTTGCTGGAATAATTGGATTAATTCGTCTCAGAAACGTTCCCACTTCTTTTGAAAAATTCAGCTGGCAATTTTTCTATCTAGCCATCTTCTTTGTTGGCTTTGGTTCTGGCTATTATCACTATTATCCAACTACTCTTACACTTTTTTGGGATCGACTTCCCATGACCTTAGGTTTTGCAGCTTTAGTCGCAAATTTCTTATCGGAACGTTTCTCTTTCTTCCGCAGTAAGTCTTTCTTTTGGACCTTTATCCTTTTTTCAGGCTTCACTGCTTTCTACTGGATCCTCACCGAGATCATCGGCAAAGGGGATTTAAAATTATATGCTCTCGTTCAATTTGGAACCATGATCTTAGTCTTTGGAATTTTACTAAAAAAACCTTTCCCAAAAATTGATCGACCCTACTGGATTCTATTTTCTGGCTACACCCTAGCCAAAATTGCTGAAGCACTTGACTATCCTATCTACTCTCTAACCAATCAATTAATCAGTGGCCACGTATTAAAACATCTCCTTGCTGGAATCGCCCTTTGTATATTCTTTCCAGTTTTTAAAAAATCAAGCAGGTAACAGAACCATAAAAAACGAAATTAAAAAAGATGTTTCTTTATTAAATAAAAGAGATGTCTTTTTGTCTTATAAAATATAATTAAAGGGGGATGAAAATGAAATTATACCGAATCTGTATTACTCTCATTTCAGCTCTACTACTTTCCGCTACTCTCATTCACGCAGAAGAACCGGAAGTCACTCCAGAAATAGTCTGGAAATCTTTCAGTACCGTTGGTGCCATGAGTCTTGAACTGCCTGAAAATTACTTCTCTAAATGGCAAGAAGACTTAAGTAATGAAAATCATACAAAAAAAGGCGAGATGTTTTTGCCACCAGATGAAAAAGGGCTTTCTGTTTTTCCTCTCTACTCGGTTCCCAAAGAACCAAGTAGCATTAAAAACTTTCGCTTCAAATATGATTTTCGAGCCAACGAGTCAGTTGAAGCCTTTGCAAGGGAATATAAAAAAGAATTCCCTCAGTATTTTAATACTCTCAGCGCTTGGGCTCCATCGGTTGTCCAAAAAATAAATGGAATCCCTGTACTCCTTCTGAGAGGACGAGCAGTGGATAAAAATGGACAAACTCTTCTTTTTCATGATCACTATATCTGGGCC
>JAGOHU010000009.1 GCA_017995975.1 Negativicutes bacterium | reverse complement strand
CCGACGGGACGTGATCATTGGTCTGACCCTTTCGATTCCGATGATGATCGGAATGATTGGTGGGGGTTTTCATATTTCTTGGTTGATGGGGCTTCACAATCCTTACCTTCAAGCCTTCTTAGCCACCATTGTTCAGTTTGGGGTGGGCTGGCGTTTTTATAAAGAAGCTTGGGGAGCTTTTAAGGGTGGCGGTATGGATATGTCCACCTTGGTAGTTCTTGGAACCACTGCGGCCTATGGGTTTAGCTGGTATCAATTACTTCTCAATTCGGGACATCAAGTCTACTTTGAGACCTCCGCTTTCTTGATCAGCTTTATTTTACTAGGAAAATACTTAGAAACCAGGGCCAAAGGTCGTACTTCCGAAGCCATTCGTAGCTTAATGGCTCTGAGGCCTGATACGGCAAAGAGAGTCGTCAATGGGATCGAGCAGGAGGTGCCGGTTGATTATCTAGAGGTTGGCCATATCGTCCGTGTTCGACCTGGAGAGCGAATTCCAACAGATGGGAAAATTATTCTCGGTCAAGGCTCGGTGGACGAGTCGATGATGACCGGTGAGAGCTTGCCCATTGAAAAAGCCATAGGAAATCAAGTGGTGGGCGGGACAATTAGCTTAACTGGTAGCATGGACCTTGAGGTAACGAAGGTGGGGGGCGACACGGTTTTAGCCCGAATTATTCGTACTGTAGAAGATGCCCAAACTCATAAAGCACCAATCCAAAGGTTGGCTGACCAGATATCTTCTATCTTCGTGCCTACTGTATTGGCAATCTCGGGAGTTACCTTTTTAGGTTGGTACTTCTGGGGCAATCCTGGGGACTTAGAAAGTGCTTTGATCCATAGTGTTGCGGTGCTTGTGATTGCTTGCCCTTGTGCTCTGGGCTTAGCAACCCCCACCTCTATTATGGTAGGTACTGGGCGTGGAGCCGAATTGGGCGTTCTTTTTCGGGGTGGTGGTCAGCTGGAGACTTTGCACCGGGCGACTGTTTTGGTACTTGATAAAACCGGTACTTTGACCGAAGGGAAACTAAAAGTATCCGAGCTTCTTGGCTCAGATGAGGAAAAAATTCTGACCTTTGCAGCGGCTCTCGAGATTCGTTCGGAGCATCCGATTGGGAAAGCCATTGTGGCAGAAGCTGCCGAAAGAAAGTATAAATTACCAGTGGCCGAAACAATCGAAGTCATTCCAGGCAAAGGAATTCAAGGGGTGATTGAAGGCCAAATCTATTATGCTGGGACTTCAAAATTTTTATCTGATATGGGGATTGATTTAGCCCAGTGGATTGCCGAGGGAGAAAAGATGGCAAGTCGGGGCTCTAGCCTAATTTATTTCGGTAGCAACTCCAAATTTATCGGTCTTATCGGGGTGGCCGATCAAGTCCGTAAAGAATCCAAAGAAGTAGTGGCTCAATTAGAATCTCAAGGTATTGAGGTCTGGATGCTCACAGGAGATCACAAAGGGACTGCTGAAGCGATTGCTGAACAAATCGGGATACTTCATGTGGTTGCTCAGGTCTTGCCAGAAGAAAAGTCAGCTAAAATTGCTGAAATTCAAAAAACAGGAAAAATCGTAGCCATGGTAGGTGACGGAATCAATGATGCCCCTGCTTTGACTCAGGCAGATGTAGGAATTGCCATGGGTAGTGGTACTGATGTGGCTATGGCTACAGCCGACGTGACCCTGATGGGTGGAGATCTTCGCCATTTGGTGACTGCCTTTGACCTAAGCAAAGCAACGATTAAAAATATTAAACAAAATCTTTTCTGGGCCTTTATTTTCAATCTCATTGGGATTCCAGCTGCTGCCCTTGGCTATTTGACCCCAATCTTAGCAGGAGCCGCAATGGCAATGAGCTCAGTGACCGTAGTGACCAATGCGCTACGACTTAAAGGATTTCAGTCAAAAAAATAATAGATCCAAGAAAAGCACTTCCGCTGGAGGTGCTTTTGCTATAATAGAGTTAGTGGAAAGATAGTGGAGGTTTACTATGGCATTTGAATTAAAAAATCGGTTGGTAATTGGAATTTCATCTCGTTCATTGTTTGACTTATCTTTTGAAAATGAGCTTTTTGAGCGAGAAGGCAAAGAAGCCTATATTGCTTATCAGATGAAAAATGAAAAGAAGATTTATGACGCTGGTAGCGCATTGTCTTTAGTGAAACGGCTTTTAAAAATTAATGATTTATTTCCTGCTGAAGACCCGGCTATTGAGGTAGTTCTATTTTCTCGCAATGGAGCAGAAACCAGCATGAGAATCTGGAATTCGATTGCGAATTACGGCTTAAATATCAGTCGAGGCGCTTTTGCCGGTGGTGATTCGCCCAGTAAATATATCGAAGCTTTTTCGGTAGACTTATTTTTATCAGCCGATGAAGAGGATGTACGCAAGACTCTGGCAATGGGTCATGCGGCAGCTCGTATTGAAGGAAAGAGTCAGGAAGAAAGAGAAGGGCCTGTGAAGATCGCTTTTGATGGAGATTGTGTTCTTTTTTCCGATGAATCAGAGAAAAGCTTTGAAGATGGAGGACTAGAAGCATTTCAAGAATATGAAAGAAAGCATGCAGATTCTACCTTGGAAGCAGGGCCATTTAAATCTTTCGCTCAAGAATTGGCAAGGCTTCAAAAAGACTTGAGAAAAATAGACCCCAATCAGTCATACATTCAAACTGCCTTAGTGACTGCTCGAAATGCACCAGGTCATGAACGGGTGCTAAGAACCTTCCAAGAATGGGACTTGTGGATGGATGAGACTTTCTTTCTCGGTGGCCTGCCCAAAGGGCCGGTCTTAAAAGCTTTTGGGGCAGATATTTTCTTTGACGACCATCCAAGCCATATTGATAGTGCAGAAGCCAATGATGTGCCAGCGGCTCAGGTATTAAGAATTAATAAAGAATGATCACCTGTGATGGAATTGCAGATCGAAATTGAATATCAACACCCTTATTATGTCAATTCTTGCTCAAAGTCTGGGAGAGCGAAAGGGAAACACGGAGTTTGAAAAATTCTTACAGGCAGGCCTATCAGGACATTACTTTCATAAAGAAAATATTCGCTTTTGTGGACAAGTTCATGAGCCAAGATAGAATTTAGAATAAAATGAAAAAAGAGCTACCTGTTTTTGCAAGTAGCTCTTTTTGTTACGCTTCTTTATATTTTTTTCGAATAAACCATAATCGTACACTGAGTCCGATCGCTCCGGCGGTAAGGCCAGCAACGAGGCCGATCCAGTAACCAAATGGGCCCCAATGGCTATTATGAGCTAAAAACCAGCCTACTGGAATTCCGACAATCCAATAGGAGAAAATTGCCAAAAAGAAAGTGACTCGCACATCTTTGTAGCCTCGAAGAATCCCTTGGATTGGTGCGGCAATCGCATCGACTAATAGGAAAAAGCGGGCATATACCATAAATTTTAAAATTTCGGCTAAGGTGGAAGGATCTTTCGAGTACAAAAGAGCTACTTGCTCTTGATGTTGATAGATTCCAAAGGTAAAAATGAGACCAATGGCAAAAGCGAAAATGATGCCGATGATGCTATATTTTTGAGCATCTTGATAACGTTTCGCTCCTACTTCATAACCAATAATAATGGTGAGAGTATTGGAGATGCTCAGTGGGAGCATATAAAGAAGGCCCGAAAAATTCATTGCCGATTGGTGCCCTGCCATGATGAGAGTTCCATAAGAGCTCATCAATAAGGTGACTACACAGAAGATACTGACTTCACAGAAAATCGCAAAGCCGATAGGAAGACCGATCGCAAGTTGTTCTTTGAAAGCTTTGAGGGAAGGGGCAGGCCAATTTTTGAAAAGCTGATAGGCTTTCAGCTTTTTCTGGGTAGCAACCATAAATAAGGCGAAACCTAAAAGACAAATGTAAGTGAAGGTGGCGGCCCAGCCCGCACCAGCTCCCCCGAAAGCCGGAAAGCCAAGCCGTCCTTCAATTAAAACCCAATTGAAAAATCCATTGATTGGTATGACGCTAAAGGTCACCCACATGGTCTTTTGGGTCATTCCCAGCCCATCCATAAAGCTTCGTAGTACTGTATAAAGAAATAAGAACGGAACTCCCCAGGCGATCCCTTTAAGGTAACCGAAAGCCGCATCATTTGCTTTGGGCTCTAGCTGAGTATAATGGAGAATCAAAGGAACTAAGAAAAATCCAATGAGTACAACGACTGCCGATAAGAGGAGAGCTAAATAAAGGCCTTGGATCACAGTAGGGGCTATTTTGTCGTGCTTTTGGGCTCCTAATAGATGAGCTACCAAAGGAACGATCGCAGCAAGAATACCACAAAGACCAACGAATACAGGTACCCATAGACTACTGCCAGCAGCAACGCCGACTAAATCTTGGGGGCTTGCTTGTCCTGCCATGATGGTACCAAAAAAAGGAATCGCCTCTAGTGAAAGTTGGGTTGCCAGGACTGGCAAAAGGATCATAAAAAAAGATCGAATTTTTTCGGAATAGGAAAAAGTTTGTTTCATCACATGACCTCGTTCATTTTTTTGTCTATATTTTTCTATTTAGATAGAAAAAAGCACCTGAGTTTCTCTCAGATGCTTTCAAAATTATTTTGCTGGCAACTCATTTGAGGGAATTTTTTCGTCGTGGACACTCCAGTCCACTCGTACACCTGTATGATTATAAAGATCAGTTAAAGCGGTCTTGAAATGCTCAAGACTACTTAATGGATCGACCTCTACGCTTTTAAATTCTTGAATACTGATGGCTTGATGCACTGTGTGAGGTTTAGATAAATAGGCTTCGACCTTCTCTTTGTACTCTGCCAAAGGAAAGAATACTGAAAATTCCTTGGTTGGAATATGATAGCTAATAGATCCAAAGTGTGGGCCGACTTGAAGTGCAACTTGATAGTATTCGGCGATATTCATTGATGATAGACCTCCATTCAAAATCAAAAGAAATTTAAATTGTAAAAATAAGAAAAATCTTTCTTAAAGTTTATAAAAATAGATCCGATAAAAAGGACACTCGTCACTACTTCGTGATAATTATAACAAATTCCTTCTGATTTTGGGAGTAGATAATAATTATTTTATGATTTTCCGAGAAATTGGTGGCAAAGCTCTATCAGATCGCTGGTCGTGAGTGAGAGTTTTTTGGAAGTTAAATTGAAATTCAGGGCGAATTTCCCGTTTTCGATAGGTGCCGTTTTTCCGTAATGTATAAGCCCCAGCAGTGTCGGCTAAACAACCTGCCAGAATATCGAAAATACGTGATTTGGCTTCTTGGCACCAAATGGGAAACATAATCTCTACTCGGTTGTCCAGGTTGCGATACATCCAATCAGCACTGGATAAAAAGACTTCTGGGTCTCCGTTGTTTTCAAAATAGAAAATTCGATGATGCTCCAAGAAACGACCCACAATACTCCGCACTCGGATATTTTCACTGACTTCGGGAATTTCTGATTTTAAAGTACAGATACCTCGGATAATTAGGTCGACTTGAACTCCTGCTTCGGAAGCTTCATAAAGCTTTTGAACAATCGTTTTGTCAAAGAGAGAATTCATCTTGGCGATAATCCGGGCCGGATTTCCTGCTTTCGCTTCTTTGATTTCTCTTTTGATCAACTGCATTAGTTTCTTCCGAAGATTAAAGGGAGCTACCGCAAAAGCATTCCAATTGGGCGATTCCGAATAACCAGACAAGACATTAAATAAATCAGTAGCATCTTCGCCGAAATCTGGATCGCAGGTGAAAAGGCCAAAATCAGAATATATTTTTGCTGTATCCGGGTTATAGTTTCCAGTACCTAAGTGTAGATAACGCCGAATGCCGTCTTCTTCTTGCCGAACCACTAGAATCATTTTGCCATGAGTTTTTAAGCCCGGTAAGCCATAAACCACATGACAGCCTGCCTCTTCTAGTTGCTTGGCTCGGAGGATATTGTTTTCTTCGTCAAAGCGGGCTTTGACTTCTAATAAAACAGTGACTTGTTTTCCTTTTTGAGCTGCTTGGATTAGCGCATTAATCAATCTTGGGTCGTGTCCGACTCGATAGATGGTCTGCTTGATTGCTAATACGTGAGGATCATTGGCGGCTTGCTCCACAAATGAGATGACCGGATCAAAAGAATCATAGGGATGGTGAAGCAAAAGGTCTTTGTCTCGAATTTGGTCAAAGATCGAAAGCTTTGGCCCGATCGGAATTCGAGCATAGGGCTTGAGAGGTGGATAGCGCAATTCAGGAAAATCTGAATGATTTGCCAAACCATTTAAAAAAGTCATATCTAAAGGCCCATCGGTTCGATAGATTTGGGGTTCTTTGATTTTAAGTGTCTCCATAAGGAAATCAGAGAGTTTCTTTGAAGTCTCACTATTGATTTCTAACCGCACTGTATGGCCATGACTTCGTTGGAAAAGAAATTTTTTCATTTCTTCTAGCAAATCTTTGACATCATCATCATCGACAGAAAAATCTGCATTTCGAGTGATTCGGAATTCTGTAATATCTAAAATGTCATGACCTCGAAAGAGGTGATGACAGTGACGCTTGATTAGATTTTCGAGTAAAAAGAATTCAGCTTTCTCTTTTCCACAAGGCAAAGGAATTAGGCGAGGCAAAAGCACTGGGAGCTGAATGATGGCCACTCGCTGGGAATTTTTTTTCTTTTTTTCATTTCGTTTATCTAAAAGCACCGCCAAATTAAGACTTTTATTGAGCAAAAAGGGAAAGGAATGGTGCATATCAATTCCGATTGGAGTAAGAGTTGGTAAGACTGTGCTGTGGAAATAATCTTCAAGCCATTTATTTTGAGCCGGCGAAAGGTCAAGTGGATTTTTGATTTGAATGCCTTCTTCGTCCAATTGGGGTAATATTTTTCGCCAGAACTGAGTTTGGCGCAAAGCGAAGCGATGGACCAATTGGCTGATCGCTTTGAGTTGCTCATCCGCAGTTTGATCCGAAATATCTTTACTGGCCACTTTATGTAAAGAATTTTCCAATAATCCACCGACTCGCACCATGAAAAATTCATCCAAATTGGACGAAGCAATGGCTAAAAAACGGAGACGATCCAATAAAGGATGAGCTACGTTTTGGCTTTCTGAAAGGACTCTTTCGTTAAAAGCTAACCAACTATTTTCACGATTGCAAAAGAAATTGGGATTTGAAAACTTTTTCATCCCATCAACCTCCATGTATATTAATTAAGTATATTATAGAACCGATTTCGATATAAATCAGTGAAGTCCTGCCGTTTGAGGGGATATTTAGAAAACTTAACAAAATAAAAACAAGTTGGAAATAAAAAGGAGTATAATAAGTTACATAAAAGACTGTGAGGGATGATGAATGTCTGAGTTAATTGGTATTGTCGATTTGGGTTCGAACTCAGCCCGCTTGGTAATTTTTCAAATTTATCGCAATCGATCTTATAATTTGATTTATGAACAAAAAGAAGCAGTGCGATTGAGCGAAGGTAGCACTGAAAATGGACTATTAAAAGAAGAAGCTATGGATAGGGCATTGGAGACTCTAAGTCTCTTTCAAGAGGCTTGTCAGAGATTTCAAGTACAGAAAATTATTGCTGTCGCAACTGCGGCCATTCGAAATGCTCCAAATGGAGAGGAATTTACTCGGAGGATCAAAAAACAAATTGGTTTTTCCTTTCAAATTCTCTCAGGCCAAAAGGAAGCCTATTATGGTTACTTAGGGATTATTAACACTCTCGCTGAGACCGACTATCTTCAATTCGACTTAGGGGGCGGGTCAATCGAATTAGTTTGGGTAAAAGATCGAAAAATTAAAAAGAGCATTAGTTTGCCTTTTGGGGCTGTGACTCTCACTGAAAAATTCGCTAGTCAAGATAGAATATCCAGTGATGGGCGAGAAGAAATGCTAGATTGGCTAGAGAAGCAATGGAAAGACTTAGAATGGCTGAAAGAAGCCAAAGGGCTGCCAGTGATCGGAACTGGGGGAACAGCTCGTAATATTGCGAAAATGGATCAAAAAAGAAAGAAATATCCTTTTTATAAAATTCATAATTACCCAGTGGATGATTCTTCGATTTTTGGAATTTGGGACGATTTAAGTAAAACAGATCTGGACGAAAGAAAAAAATGGCCCGGTTTGAGCGAAGGTCGGCTTGATTTAATTCTGGCGGGAGCTGGTATTGTTTACTCCCTACTGGATTATTTACATTCTCCATGTCTGATTGCTAGTGGTTCTGGAATTCGAGAAGGATTGTTTTTTGAGTATTATCGCAAACGCTGGGATAAGCCTGTGGTGATTCCAAATATTCTCCACCATAGCACTCGCAATATGATGCGGTTTTACAAAGTGAATGAATCTCACACTGGACATATGGAAAAACTAGCTCTTCAATTTTATGGTTTTTTAAAAGAGGAAATGAAACTTTCAGAACGAGATTGGGAACTTTTGCTGACTGTTATTCGGCTCCATGATATTGGGATTACTATCAATTATTACAATCATGCCAAACATAGTGCCTATTTGATTGAAAATGGTCATTTATACGGACTTTCTCATGAAGAACAAGTAATTTGCGCTTTGATGGCTGCCTGGCATGGAAGTTCGATGAAACCAGTGAGGAATTATTACAAACAATTTTTACAAAACCATGATTGGAAGAAAGCCCAAAGCCTAGGGCTGATTCTAGCCATCATTGAAGTAATGGACGAAGGAGAAACTGGGATTATTCAAGAAATTTCAGGCAAAGTGAAGGATAAAGCGGGAGAGTTAAAGTTATCTTGTTTATCCAAGCCAGACCTAGAGCTACGATTGTTAGAGCCTCTCTTGAGAGATTTTTATAAAGAAACAGGGATCAAGATTTGTTTTTCCTACGAAGTACTTGGCAAGAGGAAATGAAATATCGAATTAGTATTTGACAAAGAGATCAAAGAATGGTAATTTACTTAATAACAACTGAATACATTCATCCAGAGTAGCGGAGGGAATAGGCCCGATGATGCTACAGCAACCTCACCGCAAGGTGAAAGGTGCTAATTCCTGCAGACAAAAGTCTGAGAGATGAAAGAGAAGTAGCTGATTTTTATGAAGCGTCCTTTCGTCGAAAGGGCGTTTTTTGTATGGATGGAGGAAAAGTTGAAAGAAAGGATGAGGTTTATTTTGAAAAAAAGTATCATTTTTGTATTAGCACTATTTCTTCTAGTTGTTGCGGGGTGTGGCAGCTCAAGCACATCAAAACAGGATTTGAAAGTTATTAAAATTGCCGCAAGTAGTACACCATCGGGTGAAATTTTAGCTAATTTAAAACCAGGACTAGCTAAAAAAGGAATCGATCTTCAGATTATTGAGATGAGCGATTATATAAAACCAAACTTGGCTCTGGCTGACAAAGAAGTAGACGCAAATTTATTTCAGCACAAACCCTATCTAGACAAATTCACTGCGGACCGGGGTCTTAAATTAAGTGCGATTGCCAATTTATACTTGGCCCCATTACGAGTTTACTCCAAGCAGATCAAAGACTTAAAAGACCTACCCAATGGTGCAATCATTTCGATCCCGAGCGATCCAACCAATGGAGGCCGAGCGCTACTGGTGCTTGAGCAAGCTGGAGTGATCAAGTTACGTCAAGGAGCAGGCCTTCAAGCTACTGAAAGGGATATTGCAGAAAATCCAAAGAATGTAAAAATCAAAGCGATTGATGCGGCTCAATTACCTCGTTCGTTAGATGATGTAGCGGCCTCGGTAATTAATACAAATTTTGCAGTACAAGCTGGATTGAAGCCGACAAAGGATGCGATCTTTTCGGAGCTTTCCACATCATCCTATATAAATGTATTGGTTGTGCGGACCGGTGATGAGGATCGTCCTGAAATCAAAGCCTTGGCTGAAGCCTTGCAGTCTCCTGAATCGAAAAAATTCATCGACGAAAAATTTAAAGGAGATATTATTCCAGTATTTTAAATTGAAAGAATAAAAGGAGGACAAAAAAATGAAAAAAATAGTTATTTTAATGGGAGTTTTAATTTTGGCACTTGGGTTGGCCGGTTGTGGCTCTGCGAAGAAAGAAGAGCCAAAAGAAGGTGGAAAAGTAGTGATTAAAGTAGGGGCGACTCCGGTGCCTCACGCAGAGATTTTGAATCATATCAAGCCTCTTCTTGCAAAAGAGGGAGTAGAATTACAGATTATGGAGTTTAACGACTATGTAAAGCCGAATATGGCCACTGCGGACAAAGAAATTGATGCAAACTTCTTCCAACATACTCCTTATTTTGATAAATTTATTGCTGATCGAGGTCTTAAATTGACCAATGCAGCAGCGATTCATATTGAGCCAATGGGGATTTATTCGAAAAAAGTAAAAAGTTTGACCGAAATTGCTGATGGAAGTGTAGTCACTGTACCCAATGATCCTAGTAATGGTGGACGGGCATTAGCGGTGCTCGAAAAAGCAGGACTTATCAAATTGAAATCTGGGGTAGGGATTAATGGAACTCCTCGAGATATTGTGGAGAATCCAAAGAATTTAAAAATCAAAGAAGTAGAAGCGCCCCAACTTCCACGCTCCCTTGATGATGTGGCGATTTCGGTTATTAATACCAACTTTGCTCTCGAAGCAAAATTGAACCCGAAAAAAGACTCCCTTTTTATGGAGCCCAAAGATTCGCCTTATGTCAATATTCTTGTTGTTCGGGCCGGAGATGAAAAACGCCCAGAAATTCAAAAATTGATCAATGCTTTGAAATCGCCGGAAGTGAAAACTTTTATTGAAGAAAAATATCAAGGAGCAATTGCACCGGCATTTTAAATTCAGTTAAACTAGTACAATAGAAAAGTCTCCTTCATAGAAGGAGGCTTTTTCCTATGGTCATCAGATGGATTTCGAAAGGAGAATTTTATGGAACCAACAACTTTGGTCTTTCCGGTGATTGGAAAGCCGATCGAAAAGATATTGTTAGGTATGAAAAAGCGGGGGATGGGACAGGGGAAATGGAATGGTTTTGGAGGAAAGCTAAAGGTCGGTGAAACAGTGGTGCAATGTGCTCTACGAGAGTTAGAGGAAGAATCGGGCTTGATTGGAAAGGAAAAAGACCTGCAATGGGTCGGGCGAATTGAGTTTTATTTTACTGGTGATTCGTCATTAGATCATCCAGTGGACATTTTTCTTTTGTGGGAGTGGGAAGGACAGGAAGTAGAAAGTGAAGAGATGAAACCTGAATGGTATAATAAAAAGCAGATTCCTTTAGAAAAAATGTGGGCTGATGACACATTTTGGCTTCCTCAGGTACTAGAAGGAAACATAATTGAAGCTATTTGCCATTTTAACTCAGATGGAGAGACTCTTTCTTCCTTTGAAATTGATAAAAAAAGAATTTTATAATTCTAAAAAAGAATATATAATATATTTACCTTTTTTTGAAATATTTTGATCTGTTTTGTGAAATAAGAATGAAAAATAGAAGAAATAAATACAATTAAATCAAGTCTCTTTTTCGAAATGATTAAAAGATAGATAAATAGATATTTGTGTATAACTTTAAGAAAGAGGATAATAGGGGGAAAAGTAAGAACCTATACTGGTCAGTGGCTATATTTTTAAATTCTGTTTATAAGAAAAAAAGACAGAAAAAGCGAAATATGTCCTGTAATTCGTTTTGCGGAGAACGAAAAAAAGTAGAGAGAAAATTCAAGGAATGGGAGCTGTCATTGTGAAAAAAGTAGGTGCAATTTGTTCGTATGAAGAAATTCAGCGAGTGAGTCATGTTTTGAGAAAGCAAAGCTTAAGAGACTATCTGTTATTTCGTTTAGGGGTAAATTTAGGATTACGGGTTTCAGATTTGCTAAATCTGCAGGTGTCGGATCTAAAAGGGAAAGAACGAATTCAGATTAAGGACGAGAAATCAAATCGAAGTTATGAGTTTATTTTATCTGATATGCTAAAAGAAGAGATTGCTTATTTTTTAGGAAATCAGGAAAAGGGCTACGTTTTTCAGTCTCGTAATAGTGGGGGGAGACTGACTCGTCAACGGGTATATTTGATTTTGAGAAAAGCCGCTGAAGAAGCTGGCATTGACTGCGAGATTGGGACCCAAACTCTCCGTAAAACTTTTGGTTACTGGGCATACAAAAAAGGAGCTTCTCTAGAAAGCATCCGGCGCTTCTTAGGTCATGCGACTACTAATATGACTTTGCGTTATATCGGAATTGAGCAGGAAGTGAAAAAAGGAGTAAATATTTTCGCTCCTCTGGATTTGTAGAATAAAAAAGGAAGAACTTTGCTTTTGCAAGTTCTTCCTTTTTTATTGAGCTCCTCCTACTTAGACGTTCTTTTTTCCCAGTCTGCAAGGAATTTTTCAATTCCTATGTCAGTGAGAGCGTGTTTGGTGAGTTCTTCTAAAAGAGAGAATGGCAAGGTCGCGATATGAGCTCCAGCGAGAGCTGCTTTTGTGATGTGATCCCCATTGCGGATGCTGGCAGCAATGATCTCAGTAGAAATTTTATGAATGTTAAATATTTCTGCAATATCTCTAACCAATTGAATGCCATTTTCTCCGATATCATCGAGTCGCCCGACGAAAGGGCTCACATAGGTGGCCCCGGCTTTCGCCGCGAGCAAAGCTTGAGGGGCACTGAATATGAGAGTTACATTGGTAGCTATATTCTTTTTGGACAGCACTGAAACCGCTTTAAGTCCTTCGATGGTCATAGGGATTTTGATGACCATATTCGGCGCAATTTTTGCCAAAGCTTCTCCTTCTTCGATCATTTGATTTGCTTCGAGTCCGATAACTTCGCCACTTACAGGTCCCGCAACTAGGTTGGTGATGCTTTTGAGAAGTCCGAAAAAATCGACCTCTTTTTCTTTTGCCACTAAGCTTGGGTTGGTGGTTACCCCATCAATGATCCCCCAAGAAGAAGCCTCGTGGATTTCCTCGAGGTTGGCAGTGTCTAAGAATAGTTTCATTATTAACAGCTCCTTGCTCATTATGATTTAATTGATTCGCTTTATGATTAATTGGGGAATCCTTGGTATTTCTTTGCTTATTGTTATGAATGATTGAGCCTGGTCAACCAGAGAATCTGCAATTGTTTTAGTGCTATGCAAAGTGATCCATTTCTCACCAAGAGAAATTTGAGAGCCAATTCGTTTGTGAAGAATAAACCCAGCATAAGGATCTACCGTGTCTTCTTTATTTGTTCGTCCTGCACCCAGATCACGAGCAAGGATTCCAAGCTCTTCCACGAGAAAGCTACTGACATAGCCCGACTGGGTTGCGAGGATTTCTTTTTGGTGTACTTGCCCAAGAAGTTTCTCTGGCGATGTTATGATTGTTGGATTTCCTTTCTGGAGAGTGATCCAAGCTTCCATCTTTTCGATAGCCCTACCAGATTGCCAAGCTTGGCGGGCAAGCTCGATTCCGGTAGTTGGGCTATCTGATTTACCAGCTAGAAAAGCCATTTCTCCTGCTAGTACAAGGGTGACTTGAGCCAGATCGGAGGTGAGGTCTTTTTCTTTGAGCAGTTGGATCGCTTCATAGACTTCGAGTCCGTTCCCCACGTAGTTTCCTAGAGGCTGATCCATACTCGTCAGGTACGCAGTTACTTTTCGGTTGGCTAGCTTGCCAATTTGTACCATTAAGTTGGCTAGTTCTTCCGCTTCGGCTTGGGTTTTCATAAAGCCTCCAGAACCGACTTTCACATCTAAAACGATTCCATCAGCTCCGGCGGCTATTTTTTTGGACATAATGGAAGAGGCAATCAGAGGAAGGCTCTGTACTGTGTCGGTTACGTCCCGTAAGGCATATATCTTTCCATCTGCTGGGGCCAAGTCTTGTGATTGGCCTGTGAGAGCAATTCCGTGGTTTTTAAGTTGTTCCTTAAATACCTCTTCTGGCAGAATCGATTGGAAGCCCGGAATGGCATCTAGCTTATCTAAAGTACCGCCAGTAAATCCAAGACCTCGGCCGGACATTTTAGCCGCAGGTATACCGCAAGCAGCGAGTAGGGGCAAGAGAAGTAAGGTGGTCGTATCGCCAACGCCACCGGTGCTGTGCTTGTCGAGAGGTGGAGTCGAAAAATCATTCCAAGAGAGTTTTTTTCCGCTTTCTGCCATAGCGATAGTCAAGTTCCCAGTCTCTTCGGAGGTCAGACCTTGAAAGCAGACTGCCATAAGCCAAGCTGCCATCTGATAATCTGGAATCTTATCCTCTGTAAAAGAGGTGACTAGAAAAGAAAGTTCTTCTTTTGAAAGAGGTTGTTTGGTACGGGTTTTATGAATTAAATCAATCATTTTCATGCGAAACTCTCCATTAAAAATCAATCCTATGAATAAAGGTTCGCCTTATAAGAAAAGAACCCTTTTTATCCCTTGTCTCACAAAGTGAAATTTATAGAAGTAATTATTTCGAAAAGAAGGAAGTTCACCAGGAGAAAAAGAAATAGGTAGTTGAGAAATTAAGAAAAGATTGTTTCGCATTGTGAGAGGAGGCGTCTATGAGGCACTATTCAGATATTCAGTCATTGCAGAGGGTATTTGATCTCCTAGACTTAGTTGGCTCAAGCCACCGAGCTCTGACTTTGCGAGAAATTTCAACAGAATCAGGAATTCCACGTTCTTCTACCTATCGATTTTTGCGCAATTTAGAAATTCGAGGCTATTTGCGTTGTGATTCCGATGGGAGATATCACTTAGGTTTGAAATTTATTGCCCTTCAACAGAAGGGGGAGGAAAATTTTGAGCTTAAAAACATTACAAGGCCTCATTTAGAGGAATTAAATAGAGTCTCCGGTGAAACGGTTCATTTAGGGGTGCGCTTTCGTAATCGGGTACTTTATGTGGATAGTATCGAAAGCTCCCAATTGATTCGGATGATTGCTCAGGTCGGATCAACGATTGGTGTTTATTGTACTGCTTTAGGGAAAGTACTAATGATGGATTCGGACCCGAACGAGATCACTGAGATTTTAGCTACCGACCCGATGACTGAATTGACTGAGTTTACCATTACTGATCCAGAGACTTTCATCGAAAAACTAGGACAAGTTCGCAAGCAAGGGTTTGCTCTGGATGATCGGGAAAGTAGTTTAGACAGTCGTTGCGTAGGAGCACCGATTCGAGACCGGGAAGGAAGAATCATTGGCGCCCTTTCGGTCTCGGGTCCATTAAATCGTATGACCGGAGCTTATCTTAAGTCTACGGTGGTACCGATCCTTTTGAAAGTAACCAAAGAAATATCGGAAGCACTCGGGTATGATGAGGCCCAACTTTCTCACAAAATGAAATCGAAAACAAAAAAGAGGAGGGATTCTGTTTGATTTTAGAATCATTTCAACTTACCGGAAAGATTGCCCTCGTGACTGGTAGCAGTCGCGGCTTGGGAGCAGAGATCGCAGTCGGATTTGCTGAAGCTGGGGCAGATGTGGTGTTAGTTGCTCGTAAAGGGCTAGAGGAAACGGCCAAGCGGATAGAAGCCTTAGGTAGAAAAGCTCTAATGATTCAAGCTGATCTAAGTAAGCCCGAAGAAGCAGTTCCTTTTGTGATCGATCAGACGATCAACCATTTTGGGCGAATTGATATTTTGCTCAATGGGGCTGGGATCATTCGCCGAGAGTCGGCGGTAGAATTCAGCGATGAAAATTGGAACGATGTATTAGATGTAAATCTAAAAGCGCCCTTTATGCTATCCCGTGGAGTGGCACAAATTATGCGTGGTCAAGGCAATGGCAAGATTATCAATCTGGCCTCGCTTCTTTCTTTTCAAGGAGGCTATCTAGTGACTTCCTACGCAGTTTCCAAAGCGGGAATTGCAGGACTTACCAAAGCCCAATCCAATGAATTTGCCTCCTATGGAATTCAAGTGAATGCCATTGCTCCAGGTTATATGGCGACCGAATTGACTGAGGCACTTCAAAAAGATGAAATCCGAGGAAGAGATATTTTGGCTCGAATTCCCGCTGGTCGTTGGGGCACCGGGAAAGATTTGCAAGGGGCAGCAGTTTTTCTGGCATCGAAAGCGTCGGACTATGTAAATGGACATATTCTGACTGTAGATGGCGGATGGATGAACCGATAATAAGAAAAGGTGGGGGAAAAATGTCAACTAAATTAAAAACGTTAAAAAAGATTACCGATGTAGGTGTGGTGGCAGTAGTTCGAGCAGAAAGTGCAGAGCAAGCAATCAAAATTGCTGAAGCTTGTCGGGAAGGCGGAATTCCGGCTATTGAGATTACTTTCACTGTTCCTTATGCAGACGAAGTCATTCGTGAGCTTTCTAAAGCCTACAAAAATGGTGAAATGATCGTTGGAGCTGGTACAGTTCTTGATTCTGAGACTGCTCGTATTGCGATCCTCGCAGGTGCTCAATATATTGTGAGCCCTTGCTTGGACGAAGAAACCATCAAGCTTTGCAATCGTTATCAAATTCCAGTAATGCCTGGTTGTGTGACCATTAAAGAAATGGTCACTGCCATGGAGCTAGGTGCAGACATCATTAAAGTATTCCCTGGTGAGCTGGTAGGACCAAGCTATATCAAAGCAGTAAAAGGACCACTCCCACAAGCACCCTTGATGCCTACTGGTGGGGTATCTCTCGAAAATGCGGCTGAGTGGATCAAAAATGGTTGTGTAGCCGTTGGAGTAGGTGGAAGCTTGACTGCTGGTGCCAAGACTGGCGATTATGAAGCAGTGACAGAGATGGCGAAGAAATTCGTAGCCGCAGTTCAAAAAGCACGAGGTTAATTTTTAAATTAAAATAGATGAAAAATTGGAAGGGGATATTAAAATGGCAAAAGTAGTTACCTTTGGTGAAATTATGTTGAGATTGGCTCCGGAGGGTTACCTTCGCTTTGTACAAGCCGAGAAATTTACCGCAGTTTATGGCGGCGGCGAGGCAAATGTGGCTTTATCGTTATCTAATTATGGAATTGACGCTGCATTTGTAACCAAATTACCTAAAAATGCAATTGGTGATGCTGCGATTAACGCATTACGCCGATTTGGGGTAGATACAACGAAAGTAGTTCGTGGTGGCACTCGTGTCGGAATTTATTTTTGCGAAAAAGGAGCTTCCCAACGACCTTCAAAAGTTGTTTATGACCGTGCGGGCGCTTCCATTGCAGAAGCCAAAAAAGGTGATTTCAATTGGGATGAAATTTTCACCACTGATACAGAATGGTTCCACTTCACAGGTATCACACCAGCTTTAGGAGCCAATGTGGCTGAGCTTTGCTTGGAAGCTTGCCAAGCAGCAAAAGCAAAAGGCATCAAAGTGAGCTGTGACTTGAACTATCGTAAAAACCTATGGACCCGTGAAGAAGCAGGTCAAGCAATGGGTAAATTGATGGAATATGTAGACGTTTGTATTGCCAATGAAGAAGATGCAGCCGATGTATTTGGCATCAAATCAGCCGGTACTGATGTGACAGGTGGTCATTTAAATCATGAAGGCTATAAAGATGTGGCAGCTCAATTGGTAGAACGCTTTAAATTTGAAAAAGTGGCCATTACTCTCCGGGGTAGCATCTCAGCTTCGGACAATACCTGGGCAGCTATGCTTTATGATGGAAACGAAAGCTACTTCTCAAAAGAATATAACGTCCGAATCGTAGATCGAGTTGGCGGCGGCGACTCTTTTGGTGGTGGTTTGATCTATGGACTATTAAGTGGAATGGAGAACCAAGCTGCTTTGGAATTTGCAGTAGCCGCTTCTTGCCTCAAGCATACCATTGAGGGCGATGCGAACCATGTAACTGTAGACGAAGTGAAAACTCTTGCTGGTGGCGACGGATCTGGCCGAGTACAACGATAATCTGAAATTGTGACAAAAGTAGGGCTTTTTAATTTAAAGCCCTACTTTTTTTGTTTTTAGGGTATAATTAAAAGATAGAGAATGAGCGAAAATGGAGAGATTGGTTTGAAACTTTTTTTGAAAATAGTAGGTGCTATCCTTTTAATGATTGGATTGATTCATTTTATGTCAGCCATGACAATAGATAGGATCATTGAATATAAAGAAATTGAATATTCTTCCCCAAAAATATCTTCTGATTTAACAGGCTACACCATTGCCTTTGTAACCGATACTCATGGGATTTCATCGGATGAATTGCGTGGGGTTGTACAAAAATTAGACGAAAGAAAAATTGACCTGCTTCTTTTAGGTGGCGACTATCCTAGTGAAGATGCGGCGTGGCGAACCATGGAAATTCTCGGCCAGACTCGTACGAGAGATGGGATATACGGAGTCGAGGGAAATCATGATGACTATGAAAATATTTTCGAAGCCATGAGACGTTACCGAATTCGTCCTTTGAGTAATACAGGGAACTATCTAAGAGAAAACCTTTTTATTGCAGGAGTCCACGATTTGTGGAACCGGAAGCCCGATGTGGCCAAAGCAATTGATCGGGCCAAGGATCGTGATTTTATACTCCTTTTAGCTCATAATCCAGATACAACAATGCAACAAGATATGAGTAAAGTAAATTTGACTCTTTCTGGACATACTCATGGGGGTCAGATTACCTTTTTTGGTCTTTGGGCTCCGGCTCTCCATCCGAGCAATGGGATTACCCGGTATGATCAGAAATTTAAAACCGGTTGGACCCAATCAAAAGATAATACGGATGTTTATGTGAGTAATGGAACTGGTACACCCGAACGAATCCCCCGTGTTTTTGCTCGTCCTCAGGTGATTATCATTACCTTGAAATCAAAGTCCTAATGCATGGGATGATTTTAGAAAAAATGCAATGAGTTGGAGTGTTAATTAGGTGGTTTTGAGAGAAGCAGGGATGTATAAAATAACAATTAATGAAAAATAAAATGAGTAGTAAAGGTAGTCCTCCTGCTAGTTAGGAGGGCTGTTTTTTTATTTTCAAATAAATTTTTATACACCCTATTGATTAATTATACAAATGGATGTATAATTAGCCAAAAGCTGATTGAAAAGAATGGAGCGATAAAAGATGAAAGAAATTAAAAAGATTGTTTTAGCTTACTCGGGAGGGCTGGACACTTCGGTCATTATTCCGTGGCTCAAAGAAAATTACCCGGGCTGCGAAGTGATTGCTTATTGCGGCGATGTAGGGCAAGGAGATGAGCTCAAGATTGTTGAAGAAAAAGCACTTATGTCGGGAGCAAGCAAGGTTTATATCGATGATCTGACAGAAGAATTTGTGACCGACTATATCTGGCCGGTGCTCAAGGCTGGTGCAGTGTATGAAGGTAAATATTTATTGGGTACTTCCTTTGCTCGTCCTGTGATTGCCAAAGGCATGGTGGCAGTGGCACTCAAAGAAGGAGCCGATGCGATTGCTCATGGTGCGACTGGCAAGGGCAACGATCAAGTACGTTTTGAGCTCACTGTAAAAGCTCTTGCTCCTCAGCTCAAAATCATTGCTCCTTGGCGACTATGGGATATTGAATCCCGTGAAGATGCGATTGATTATGCAGAAAAGCACAATATTCCGATCCCGGTGACCAAGGCTCGTCCTTATAGTATGGACCGAAATATCTGGCATTTAAGCCACGAAGGAGCTGACTTGGAAGACCCGATGAACGAACCCAAAGAAGATGTACTTTTGATCTGCAATTCTCCTGAAAAAGCACCGGATCAAGCCGAGTATGTGACCGTAGGCTTTGAAAAAGGAATTCCAGTCAGTGTCAATGGCGAAAAAATGGGTGCTGTAGAATTACTGACCTTGCTAAACACAATTGGTGCAAAGCATGGAGTGGGAGTGACTGATATTGTAGAAAATCGTCTGGTTGGTATGAAATCTCGAGGAGTCTATGAAAATCCAGGCGGAGCTATTTTATACTATGCTCACCAAGAATTAGAGTATTTGTGCTTAGACCGAGCCACTTCC
>JAGOHU010000102.1 GCA_017995975.1 Negativicutes bacterium | reverse complement strand
AAAGTCGACCGCCCAATACTCCCCTTGTTCTTCTCCAGTCGGTTTATTAAAATAAGAAGCCGAAATTTTAAAATGATCGCTCGAATCAGAAAAAGCCTTTTTTAATTCCTGACAAAAATCTTTCCGAATTTCTTGTAGTTCCTCCAATGATAGAGATAGATCAGAAATTTCAAAATTACTCATTGCATTCATCCTTTTCAACTTCAAAATTTGATATGATAAAATTTTTATAATAAAACACGGCTTCGCTCCAAAGAGAAAAAGCCGTGTTGTATTCTACTTTCTAACCAAAAAAGAATATTTTTACTAACCAAAGTAATAGAAAAATTCCAAACCCATAAGCAAATTCGCTTAACTTTATTGAATCTGGTAACCAATGCCAATCGGGCTGAGGAGCCAAAAGTAAGGCTGAAAAGAGAACCACCATCCCCAGAAGAATTGTCGATTTCTGTAAACTTTTCTGACCATTCTCTAGGTTACGCACCCTCTGCTGCCAATCGACTGTCAGTTGAACTTGTATTTTTCCATCTTGTAAATCTTCAACTAATTGTTGAATTTCCTTAGGTACTCGAGTCCACTGCTTAATAATGTTTCGGCCACTACTCCAACTTTCCTGCAATAAGTGGAGAGGATGGAGTCTTTCGGTCAAGAGTTTCCAAGCATAAGGTTCGGCCACCGATAAAATATTAAATTTAGGTACGAGCTGACGTATGACTCCCTCTAGCGTCATGACCGTACGAGCCAGTAAAGCCATGTTTGGAGGGATTCGCACTTGATGGCGAGCCGCAACCCGCCAAAGAGCTTCGAGGGTCTCTCCGATATGTATTTCTTCCAATGGGATGCCGTAGTATTCTTGGCGGAGCTGCTCCACATCTCGACATAATGCTTTTTGATCTACTCGGCCACTTACCGCTCCCATTCGGACCAGTACATCAGCAATTCCTTCATTGTCATCCATCATCAAGGAAATAATTAAAGATGATAGGGCTTGGCGAGTCTCTTTGCCCAGCCGACCGAGAAGGCCAAAGTCTAAAAATAACAAAGTCTTCGTTGGGATTACCCGAATATTTCCCGGATGAGGATCAGCATGATAGTAGCCATATTCCAGCATTTGCTTTAAAATCCCATGAATCAGTTGTTCGGCTAATTTTTTGCAGTCTACCCCAGCCGCTTCAAGAGCTTCTTTGTCATCTAAGCGAATCCCATCGATGTACTCCATGACAAGTACTTGATCGGAAGAATATTCTTTATAGACTTTAGGAATTCGTATATTTTTTTGTTTTTGGCGAGCAATTCGGCCAATATTGAGGGCTTCTTTTTGATAATTCATCTCTTCATTCATGGCTTCTGAGAATTCTTTTACCACACTGGTTAAGCTCATTCTTCGAGCCCATTCCCAGCGTTCTTCCGCAAGGCCTGATAAATCTTTTAAAATGGCAAGATCTGCTTGTACTCTTAGAACAATGTCAGGGCGGCGGACTTTAATCGCTACTTGGTCGCCATCAATTAAAACGGCTCGATGAACTTGCCCGATCGAGGCTGCACCAATTGGATCATCATCAAAAAAAGCACACACATCATCTAAAGGTTTGTTCCAGCTTTTTTCGATGATTTTACGAATTTCTCTGGCTCCTACTGGCTTGGCAGATTCTTGTAATTTCCTAAGTTCTATAATAATATTTTCAGGAATCACATCAGACCGGGTGCTTAAAAATTGTCCGATTTTGACAAAAGTCGGCCCTAATTCTTCCAAGACTTGACGAATTCGTTCTGGTAAAAAATGCATATCCGCTTCATCTAAGCGCCCGATTTTGGCTCGCCGATAAAATCCTAATAATTCACTTAATCCTAAATCTTGTATGAGAAAGCCAAATCCATGACGAGCTAAAATTCTAGCGATTTCCCGATACCTTCGTCCCGGAGTAATCGTACGATTGGGCATGGTTTGGCCTCCTTTCATTTTTTATTCAACCTTTTATAATTCATCTATCTTGTCTGAAAATCCTTTTTCTAAGTTGGAGCATAACATTTTCATTTTTACTCTTTTGCAGGTACAATGGAAATAGGAAAACAAAAAGTAAAAAGGAGAATATTATGATACCAGTAGAAGCAAAAAAAGAGCTTGGGCTCCTTCAAATTTATACAGGAAACGGTAGGGGAAAGACTTCGGCTGCCCTTGGGCTTGCTTTTCGAGCCAGCGGGCATGGGCTTAAAATTTTAATTGCCCAGTTTATGAAAGCTAGTGGCTATTATGGGGAAGAAACTACCAGTCATCGTTTGCCCAATATCACTTGGAAGACTTTTGGTCGACATGATTTTGTTGATCTGACCACGCCAGAAGAAATTGACCAAAATCTGGCCAAAGCTGGCTGGGAGTTCACGAAAAAAGCACTTCTTTCGGAAGACTACGATATGATCATTTTGGATGAAGCCAATGTTGCTCTGGCCTGCAAGCTGATTCCACTGGAAGAAATGATTCAAGCTCTAAAAACGAGAACCCCTCAGGTGGAAGTGATCCTCACAGGCCGATATGCACCTGAAGAAATTCTCGAACTAGCCGACTTAGTCACCGAGATGAAAGAAGTCCGCCATCCTTTTGCCGAAAATAAAATTGAGGCTCGTCAAGGCATCGAGTATTGAAGACCATAAGGAAGGGCCGTAAGAATTTTGGGCCCTTCTTTTGTTACTTGTATGGTATGTTCAAATTGAGTTACCCAGCTTTTTTTCTGGGTAGTCAAAGTCCATCCGTCACTACCTTCGTAAACAACTTCATCACTTTCAGAGATAAAGGTCTCAATCGCTAGAATGACTCCTTCTGGAAGTCGATATTTTTGTGTTCTTTCCAGATAATTCATGATTTCGTTTGGTTCTTCATGAAGACTTTTGCCAATTCCATGACCACATAAATTCTTGATCACCGTAAAGCCGTGTTTGCGAGCTTCTTGGAAAATAGCTCCTCCAATTCGATTGAGTTGATTGCCTGCTCTGGCTTCTAATATTCCAGCTCGCAGGGCATCTTCCGAGGCTCTTAGGAGCTTTGCTCGTCTTTTGGTGGTTTCACCAACGAAGACAGTAGCCCCAGTGTCGCCGCAATATCCATCTAATATGGCAGAGACATCTACATTGACCTTGTCTCCTTCTTGTAGTTGGTACCCACTTGGAATCCCATGAGCTACTACTTCATTGACACTAATACAAGTACAACCAGGAAAGTCGTAGAAATGCTCTGGTGCCGAAAGGGCATCATGCTCTTTCAATACTTTTCGAGCAATTTCATCCAACTCTAATGTAGTAATTCCTACTTCTATGGCCTCAAGCATTGCCTGCCGAGCTATTGCACAAGCTTGAGATACTGCGAGCATCCCAGCTTGATCTTTTTCACTACGAATAATCATAAATTCCTCACTTTCAGATACTTTCCTATTATACCTTTTTTTGAGCCATTTGAGCATATTTTTAAATAAAAAACTATTCAAAATAGGATCGATTCGCTGGATCAACATTTTATAAAAAGAAAAAATCCTTCTCTCTGATTGGAGCGGCCAAAGTAACTCGCCCACCTTTTGTAGGATGAAAAATGTCATTCTATGCTTTGATATCGAGTTGACCCATGGTAAAAATAATTATTTGAAGTAAACAAAAAAGACCTGCTTGTAAAGATTTATTACTCTTTACAAGCAGGTCTTTCTATATTAACTTTCGCTACGAATTAATTAACTTTGTCTGGAGAAGAACAGAGCACAGTTCCCCAGCCATCATATTCACCACCGATATGGTAGGCAGCTTCAAAAAGTTTGGCACTTTTTTGGTTTACTGTGATCAAGTCGGTTGCTTGTTGGGAAATCACATGGACTGCCCAAGCCGATTCTTCTCCTTCGCCTTGGCTAATGGCCTCGACCTTCCAGCCCGCTTCATCCCAGCCTTTTACTTGGTCTGCATACTCTTTTGCATGATCTTCTGTTTCGAAGTAGGCAAAATGATCTACTGGACGAATTTGGGTCGAGTCATCTCCTTGCCCTACTAGCTCTTCGATCAAATGGCGATTTTGAATGGTCTTGACTTGCCAAGGGTTGGGGTATAAAAATTCCCAATAGGTTTGCCATTTTGTCTCTTCTTGTTGATGTATTTTATAGGTATAGGTAAACGATTTCATTGCTTTTTCCACTTGTTCGCTCACTCCAGATGTAGTGGGAAGATAGAAAAGAAAGTCTCGAGTACTGCCACCAGTTACTCGTCCGACTTGAATGCCTCCGAGAGTCTGAACGAGCCCCTTTGAGAGATGATCTTCTATTTCTGTTAAAACCGGATACTCTTCGGGACTGCAAAAGCCCCCCTCATTTGGATTTTGAAGCTCTACCGACACAGCTACCAGCCAGTCCATTTTTTCTAAAGGTAATTCTTCCGTAATCCCCATATCTAATGCAATTGATGATAAATGATTATCTACCGGACACATATAAAAATCCCATACTCCACGCATTTTATCACTCCTTTTATTTAATTATTTTGATTGATGTAATAAATACATGATCATAGTCTTCTACATTTCTGCTTCGATGACCTTCTACGACCACTTTTTTTCCCCGAAGCTGCCAAAGTTCCTCCCATATATTTTCAAAATTTCCATCTTCATTATAGTCAGAAAAATCATACTGGCTCTTTCCGATTCGAATTTTAAAATTATTGATATAATAATTGCCCTCATCCCTATGTATCTCCCCTACTTGGTAGATCGGGTCGTATAAATTGGGCTGATGAATTTCTTGGTTGGACTTCGGTTGGGCTAGAGGGACGGCCCAACCAACCTGTAAAAGTATTAACATTATCAAAAGTATTGCCTTCACATTTGTCCCTCCTCGCTTCATGATAGCCTTACCATTTTATCGAAAAATTTTTATGCTCTCAATAGATTCGTTCTTTAATTCACATAGAGTTCCTATTTATTCCATCAAATGATTCAAATTTTTCTTCATATGGCTATCTGATTTTAGTACACAAGTTACTCTTTTAACTCAGTTGATTCGGCCTTTTCTTTAATAGTAAGTCAAAAAATAAAATATAATTCAGTCATTCTAAATCGGCAAATCATATTTCCTCATTGATTTGATTACTCATAAAAAAAGGCCCACGAAATAAATTTCATGGGCCTTTTAGGATTATTTATTTTCTGAAATATCAATGGTTGCTTTTTCTTGATTTTTATTTACCAGACCTGCGATCATGGATTCTAGGTCCAACCCGGATACATTTTTTAGCATATCTGGTGCAGTTGCCATCAAGGAAGTTACATATTTACTTACTCGTAATGCTCCATCTCCTTCACCATTTCCTGCATCTAAGATGGTTAGCTTATCAATATTTTTAAGTGGTTCCGCAATTTTCCCAGCTAGTTCGGGAAGCATTTTTACTACAATATCCAATACTGCGGCTTGTCCGTATTTTTCGAAAGCTTCTGCTAATTTTACTTTGGCTTCCGCTTCGGCAAGTCCTTTGAGGCGGATCACATCTGCTGCTGCTGTCCCTTTGGCTCGCTCTGATTCGGCCGTTGCTTCTCCGTCGAATTTGAGTTGGGTCGCTTTGGCTTGAGCTTCCGCTTCGATTAGGTATTTGGTTGCATCCGCTTCGCGCATTTTTTGAGCTTTAGAAGCTTCGGCAGCTTGTTCGATAGAATATCGATCTGCATCAGCTTTTTTCTTTACTTCTGCGTCGTATTGTTTTTCTCGGCGCAAGATTTCTTTTTCTTGAATATCAATCTCACGCTCTTTTTTTACCACTTCAATTTTCATTTGTTCTTCCATTACCATTTGGTTGGATCGAGCAGTCTGAATATGGTAGGCCTGGTCTGCTTCAGCTTTAGCCATATCTTGCTCTTTTTTAAAGGAAGCGATTTTTAATTCTTTTTCTTTATTGGCTTCTGCCACATGGGTATCTCGAAGAAGCTCAGCTTTTTGGCCTTCTTCGTCAGCCAACGCTTTTTGCACCCGTGCATCTCTGATTGCATCGGCTTCTGCGATATCCGCATCTCTTTTTACTGCAGCAATTCGAGGACGGCCGAGGGCATCTAAATAGCCTTGTTTGTCCCGAACATCTTTAATGGTAAAGGAGACAATCGACAATCCCATTTTTTGAAGATCTTTGGCCGCAACGCCTTGCACTTCTTGAGCAAATCGATCTCTGTTTTTATATACTTCTTCTACAGTCATTGTGCCCAAAATGGCGCGTAAGTGACCTTCTAGTACTTCTTGAGCTTCCAAACGCAAGTCGTCAGTGGGCTTGCTCATAAACTGCTCCGCTGCGGTAGCAATTTCTTCTACCGAGCTACCGATTTTGATGATCGCAACTCCATCAACCAGCACTGGTACGCCTTGCTCTGTATAAACT
>JAGOHU010000101.1 GCA_017995975.1 Negativicutes bacterium | reverse complement strand
GAAGAAGTTGCAAAAGCTGAAAAGCTGGGAGTTTCTCAAAGAGATTTAGATGGTGAACTGCGTATGATGGCACTAAATTATGATATTCCTGTAAAAAATGTTAAATCTTATGTGGAAAAAGAAGGACATATGGGGAATTTGATCATGAACGTTCTGCGCCGCAAAGCAGCCGAAATTATTATTTCTTCTACCGAATCCTCAAAAGAGGGGTAGTTTTTTGGAGGTATGTTATGAGTTTTGTTCCAATGGTAGTAGAACAGTCCAGTCGTGGTGAAAGGGCTTATGATATCTACTCTCGGTTATTAAAAGATCGAATTATTTTTATTGGGGGCCCAATTGAGGATCATATGGCAAACCTAGTTATTGCTCAACTTTTATTTTTGGAAGCTGAGGACCCTGAAAAAGATATCCATGTTTATATTAATAGCCCTGGTGGTGTTGTAACTGCTGGATTGGCGATTTACGATACAATGCAGTATATTAAGGCGCCAGTCTCGACAATTTGTCTTGGAATGGCAGCGAGTATGGCTGCATTGCTCTTGACCGCTGGAGAAACAGGGAAACGATTTGCACTACCTTATTCGCGAATTATGATCCATCAACCCTTGGGAGGTGCTCAAGGTCAAGCTACGGATATTGAGATTCAGGCAAAAGAAATTTTGCGCTTGCGAGAAGTCACCAATGGCATTATCGTTCACCACAGCGGCCAAACCATGAAAAAAGTTCAAAATGATACAGATCGTGACTTTTTTATGACCAGCGAGCAAGCGGTGGAGTATGGATTGATTGATGGAGTTTTGCGGCGAGAGGGCTAGGAGCTCGAAAAGATTTTGGGATGTGTGATATGGACTATAATCATGAAAAAAATCACTTGATTTGCTCTTTTTGTGGAAAGACTCAGGGGCAGGTTAAAAAGTTGATTGGTGGGCCAGGGGTTTATATCTGTGACGAGTGTGTCGATTTGTGTAATGAAATTATTTTAGATGATAGCGAAATTGCTCGAATGGATGAGTTGCCCAGTGAGCTTCCAAAGCCTAAGGAAATTAGAATTATTTTAGATGAATATGTGATTGGGCAAGATCAAGCGAAAAAAGCATTAGCAGTGGCTGTATATAACCACTACAAGCGCTTGAAGAGTGTCCCAAGCAATGAAGATGATGTGGAACTACAGAAATCGAATATTTTGCTCTTGGGACCTACTGGGAGTGGTAAAACACTTTTAGCACAAACTTTGGCTCGTATCTTGAATGTTCCTTTTGCGATTGCAGATGCTACTTCATTGACCGAAGCAGGTTATGTGGGTGAAGATGTAGAGAATATTCTCTTAAAATTGATTCAAGCTGCGGATTTTAATGTGGAACGAGCAGAAATGGGAATTATTTACATTGACGAAGTGGATAAAGTGGCTCGTAAGTCAGAAAATCCCTCAATCACTCGCGATGTTTCTGGTGAAGGAGTGCAACAAGCTCTTTTGAAAATTTTAGAAGGTTCGGTTGCTAACGTTCCGCCTCAAGGAGGCCGCAAACATCCGCATCAAGAGTTTTTGCAAATTGATACTACCAATATATTATTTATTTGTGGTGGAGCTTTTGATGGTTTGGAAAGTATTATTGCAAATCGTACTGGAAAAAAAGTGATGGGCTTTGGGGCTAATGTTTCTAAGACTCAAAAGAAAGAAGCTGGCGAAATATTAAAAGAAGTCCAACCAGAAGATTTACAAAAATTTGGTTTGATTCCTGAATTTGTAGGTCGGCTTCCTGTTGTGGTTGCGTTAGAATCTTTAAACGAAGATGCTCTTGTTGAAATTTTGACTGAGCCGAAAAATGCACTGGTTCGTCAATATAAAAAATTGCTTGAAATAGATGGAGTTGAGCTGACTTTTTCGGAAGAGGCTTTGAGAGCTATTGCAAAAAAAGCAATTGAACGTAAAACTGGTGCTAGAGGCTTGCGAGCGATTATTGAAACAGTGATGCGTGAAGTCATGTACGATTTGCCAAGTCGGGCAGATGTGAAAGCTTGTTTGATTACTGAAGAAGCAATTAATGATATGGTAGAACCAACATTAACTTTTATAAACAGCAAAAAAAGTAAATCCTCAGTAACTGCATAAAATGACAAACGGCCGGTTTACCGGCCGTTTTCTAATTCATAAGAAAAAAAGTTCTGGTATTGGTAGACAGGTCAGGTATAATTAACTATATGGAGGTGTTTTAAAATGGGAGAAAAAGTTAAAAAAATTCCACTCTTGCCTTTACGGGGAGTGTTAGTTTTTCCTCATGTAGTGATACATTTGGATGTAGGAAGAGAAAAATCAATATCCGCTTTGGAAGCAGCTATGGCACAGGATCAGAAAATTTTTCTGACAAGTCAATTGGAGGCTTATTCTGATGATCCGGGGATAGATGATTTATTTGAAATTGGTACAATTGCAGAAATTAAGCAAGTGATCAAACTTTCTGGTGGTACTGTCCGAATTTTAGTCGAAGGCTTGAAAAGAGCTCGAATTACTGAGTTGGTAACCGAGGATCCACATTTTGTTGTGACTTATCAAGAATTAGAAACTAAAAACCGAGTTACGAGTGAAGTGAAGGCTCAAATGAGAACTACTTTACAGCTTTTTGAAGAGTGGGCTAAGGTCAGTAAGAAGATTCCAGTTGATGTTTTAGCTTGGATTACATTAGTTGATGATCCTGAGAAGCTGTCAGACTTGATTAGTGGTCATTTATCAGTCAAATTAGAAGATCGTCAATTGCTGCTGGAAACAACCGAAGTGGATGTTCGCCTAGAGTTGTTAACCGAAATTTTGTCACAGGAATTAGAAATTCTTGAAATTGAGCAAAAAATCGGTGGTCGTGTAAAAAAACAAATGGAAAAAAATCAAAAAGAATACTATCTGAGAGAGCAAATTAAAGCAATTCAAAAGGAATTGGGAAATAAAGATGACTTTGCGAGCGAGACAGATGAGTATTATCAAAAGTTAGAAGAGTTAGAATTGCCTAAGGATATCCAGGAAAAAGTCTTGAAAGAGATTGACCGACTTGAAAAAATGCCTCCAGCGGTTGCTGAGGCTGGAGTGATTCGGAATTACTTGGATTGGATATTTTCATTACCTTGGAACAAGGAAACAATTGATGTAAAAGATATGAATTTGGCAGAAGAGGTGCTAAATGAAGATCATTTTGGTCTTGAGAAAGTAAAAGAACGGATCCTAGAATATTTGTCAGTTCGACAACTTACAGGGACAATGAAGGGGCCAATCTTATGCTTAGTCGGGCCTCCAGGTGTAGGTAAAACCTCTTTAGGACATTCGGTTGCCAAGGCTTTGAATCGCTCTTTTGTCCGAATGTCTTTAGGTGGTGTCAGAGATGAGGCTGAAATTCGAGGACACCGTAGAACTTATGTGGGAGCTCTCCCAGGAAGAATTATCCAAGGACTAAAAACCGCAGGCTCGAAAAATCCAGTCTTTTTATTAGATGAGGTAGATAAAATGAGTGCTGATTTCCGTGGAGACCCTTCGTCGGCTCTACTTGAAGTACTTGACCCAGAGCAAAATGCCACTTTTAGTGATCATTTTATTGAATTTCCCTTTGACCTTTCGAAGATTTTTTGGATTGTGACAGCCAATAGCTTGTATCAAATTCCACGGCCTTTATTGGATCGGATGGAAGTGATTCAAATTTCGGGCTATACTGAGGAAGAGAAATGTGAAATTGCGAAGCGGTATTTGTTGCCTAAGCAATTAAAAGAGCATGGCTTGAAAGTTGCGCAACTAAAAATGTCCGATTCTTTACTTCCAATAATCGTTCGTAACTATACTCGTGAAGCGGGAGTTCGTGGATTGGAGCGGATGATCGCAACTGTTTGTCGTAAAGCAGTTCGCAAAATTGTTCAAGAAAAGAAACGAAGTATTTCAGTAAATGAGAAGAATCTGGAACTCTTTTTAGGATTACCAAGATTCAAAAAAACGAAAGCAGAGGAAGTACCACAAATTGGGGTTACAACTGGGCTTGCGTGGACTGAAATGGGTGGCGAAATCCTTCCGGTCGAAGTTTCAATTCTGCCGGGTAAAGGTGGAGTCTCTTTGACGGGACAGTTGGGAAATGTAATGCAAGAGTCCGCCAAAGCGGCAATTACTTATATTCGCTCTCGCTCCAAAGAACTTGGATTGGATCCGAATTTTATGGAAAGATCGGATATTCATGTCCATGTTCCAGAGGGGGCGATTCCGAAAGATGGTCCTTCCGCAGGGATTACAATGGGGACTGCGATTATTTCGGCATTGACTGGTAAGCCGGTTCGTAGTGATTTGGCGATGACTGGTGAGATTACTCTCCGAGGGAGAGTTTTGCCGATTGGAGGCTTGAAAGAAAAGTCTTTGGCTGCTCATCGAGTTGGAATTCGTACAATTCTTTTTCCAATTGACAATTTAAGAGACCTTGAAGAAATCCCCGAAGAAATCAAAAAAAACTTAAAAATGATACCAGTTGCTCATATGGACCAGGTTCTGGAGGCTGCTTTGGTGGAAGATGTAAAAACGAAAAATATAAAAAAAGCAGGGGTAAAGAATGAACAATCAAATAAAAAGAAATGAAACCGAAGCCATTTATCGGATTTCTCTTGCAGAATATTTGATTTCGACAGTTCGACCAACCCAAAAGCCTGAAGTTGTAGAAGGTGAAGTCGAAAAAGATGAAATAGCTTTTATTGGAAGATCAAATGTAGGGAAGTCTTCTCTGATCAATATGTTTGTTCAGCGAAAAAAATTAGCCCGAGTCAGTGGTCAGCCGGGAAAAACCCGTACAATTAATTATTACCGAGTCGGGATAAAATTTGTAAAAAATGCAGAAATTGGTAAGGAATTTTTATTGGTTGATTTGCCCGGCTATGGATATGCTAAGGTGAGTAAAGACGAGCGAAAAAAGTGGCATGATTTTGTGGGCGGTTATTTGATGAAGTCGTTGAATTTGAAGCAAGTTTTTATGCTTGTAGATATTCGTCATGAGCCACAAGAGTCCGACTTATTGTGCTCTGAGGTCCTTCATGGAAGCGAAATTCCTTTTAGTGTAGTTCTTACTAAAGCGGATAAAATTTCGAAAAATCAAATGATGAGACAACAAAGTATTTTTGCAAAAGCTTTTGATGTTCCTAAAGAGCGGGTGATCATAAGTTCGGCGGAAGAAAAAATCGGACGAAGTGAGCTACTCAACAAAGTTGGTGACTGGTTGGAAGTTTTTTCAGAAGATAATTAGATATTGTATTTATAAAAATCCGAGAAAAATTTCTCGGATTTTTATAAAAAAGGTTGCGAAAGAAAAAAAAAGAGATAAACTATAAGATGAGAACCGAAAATCTGTAATTTAGTTTAACGTGGTTGGGATTTTGTATTGTTTAAAATTGGTCTGACCACCTGACCTATTTTGTAATTTCGGTTTCTAATAAATCAGGAGGTGCTCAGATGGCAGAAGAAGTGACTCTCAAAGGGAAACAACGTTTCTTCATGACAGGTAATGAAGTAATTGCCTGGGCAGCAATTGCTGCTAAAGCGGACATTATGTATGGTTATCCAATTACTCCCCAGAATGAAATTATGCACTATTGGACTCGTTTAGCTCCGAAACATGGTAAAAAATTCCTTCAGACTGAAGATGAAATTTCAGCAGGATTTACTACAATTGGCGGAGTACTTGCAGGTTTGAAAGCTTTTACTGGGACTGCTGGTCCTGGAAATGTGCTTATGCAAGAATCGGCAACTATGGCTGAAATGATGCGTATTCCAATTGTCTATTTCATCCAACAACGAGGAGGCCCATCTACCGCAACAGTTATTTATGCTCAACAAGAAACGACTTTGACTTGCTTTGGTGGTAATGGCGAAGGTCACCGAATTGTTTATTCTCCAGCGAATCATCAGGAACTTTTTGATTATACTTTTAAATGCTTTAATGCAGCTTGGACTTATCGGTTCCCAACTTTCTTGATGGCTGATGGCTATCAAGCAAAAATGCGTGAAGCTGTAAATCTTTATGATCCAGAAGAAGAAGGAGTCAAATTGGTTCCTCCAACTCCATTTATTGGCGAAAATAAAGCAGGTAAAGAATTCCAAAATCTGCGAAATACTTATAACACAGAAGAAGAACTTTTTGATGTTGTTATGAAAAATCAAGCAGACTGGGATAAAATGGCTCCTGAAATTGTTGAGTGGGATGAAAAAGGCTGTGAAGATGCAGATGTTATTTTGATCGCTCATGGTGTGGTTTCTCGTGCTACTTTAGGCGCTTATAACGAGCTACGAGCTCAAGGTAAAAAAGTAGGTTACTTCCGTCCAATCACTATGCGCCCATTCCCAGTAGAGGCAATCCGTAAAGCAGTAGAGGGTAAGAAAATTTTCGTAACTGAATCTGCTTATGGACAAATGCTCAAAATGGTTGAGAATGCTCTTTAC
>JAGOHU010000100.1 GCA_017995975.1 Negativicutes bacterium | reverse complement strand
GGGATTGGGATCAAACGTTGGCTCCTTCTTTTTGCGGCAGGAGTTATCTTGGCTGCATTGGGATTGACTTTTTCTTGGAATTCTCGATTTATTGGGATTTTAGAAGAAAGTTTGTTTTTTATGCTTTATCAGTGGACTGGTAGCTATGTCTATATGGCCTCGACTTTTTTTGGGCTTGGGGCTGTGGCGATTGGTATTATTGCCATGTTTTACGCAACTCGTAGGATGATCGCGGCGGTGGCCACTGCTTTGGAGCCTGATGGAGCTCTAGGGATTATGGATGTAATTTATGAACGACGCAAGCTGGAGACGGGCCCACATATTGTGGCTTTAGGCGGAGGAACAGGACTTTCGGTGCTTTTGCGGGGGATTAAAGAGTATACCAGCAATATTTCGGCGATCGTGACTGTGGCAGATGATGGCGGGTCTTCGGGCCGGTTGCGTGAGGGGATGGGGATCGTACCACCGGGAGATATTCGGAACTGTTTGGTTGCTTTGGCTGATACGGAGCCGATTATGGAGAGTCTTTTTCAGTATCGCTTTCAGGGGGAAAGTGGTCTTGCTGGGCATAGCTTGGGAAATTTATTTATTGCGGCTATGATCGAAGTGGCTGATGGGGATATCGAAAAAGCTTTGGTGCAAGCCAATAAAATCTTGCGAGTCCAAGGTAAGGTGATTCCTTCTACTCATACTTCGGTACGGCTGTCGGCGGTGCTGGAGAATGGGGCTTTTGTGACTGGCGAATCGAAGATCGGTCATAGTCCTTGTCCAATCAAAGAAGTGAAGATCGAACCAAGTGATGTGACTGCTCCAGATGAGGCGATTCGGGCTTTGAAAAGAGCTGATGTGATCTTGCTTGGGCCAGGTAGTTTATTTACCAGCATTATTCCCAATTTGTTGGTACCTGGTATTGTAGCTACGATCCGAGAGAGTACCGCACCGGTGATTTATATTTGTAATGTGATGACTCAGCCCGGCGAGACCGATCATTTAACCGCTTTGGCTCATTTAAAGGCTTTGCAACAATATATTGGTGACAATGTGATTGATATTATTGTAGTCAATAATGGGGTGCCGAGTGATGAGCTGCTGGCTCGCTACTTGGAAGAAGGGGCTGAACCGGTCTTGGTAGAAAAAGAGGAGATCGAAAGTCTTGGGGTGAGAGTGATTGAAGCAGATTTGATTAGTGTGGAGGATTTAGTTCGCCATGATTCGGAAAAATTATCTAAATTAATTCGCCGCTTAGTCGGACAGGTGAAGAATTGGCGTCGAGGGTAGGAGGGGCGGATGACTTCTTTTGCAAGTCGGGTGAAAAACGAAGTTGCTAAATTGCCTTTGGAAAAATCATGTTGCTCCAGTGCGGAGATGCTGGCTCTTTTTCGAATGAGCGGGTCGATGATTTTAGAAAGAGGGCTTTTTGGCGGATTATTTCAAACCAAGAGTCCAGCCATTGCTCAACGATTTTTACAGTTGATTCGGAAAAGTGCTTTTGATCTTTTAACGGAAACAGGAATTCAAAAAACCATGAGGCTACAACGAACCAGTATCTATCAAGTGAGGTTGATTCCGTCGGAAGAATCAGTTTTGTGGCTACGAGAGATGGGTATTTTGGGCTCTGATGGTTTTAATAGCAGTAAAGATAAAGGGTTTGTGAAAAAGCAATGTTGTCGGCGAGCTTATTTGCGAGGGGCTTTTTTAGGGGGCGGCTCGGTAAATAAGCCGGAAGGTCGTTATCATTTGGAGCTAGCTAGTACCAATGAAGCTTTCATTGATTTTATTCAGGAAGTAATTGGTAAGTTTGAGTTGAATGCGAAGATTGCTCAGAGAAAAGAAGAATTTGTGGTCTATCTAAAAGAAGGGGATGCAATTATCCACTTTCTTCAGATTGTGGGAGCCAATGAGGCCCTTTTGAATTTTGAAAATGTGCGGATTATTAAGGAACGGCGTGAATATGCAAATCGCACCATGAATTGTGAGGTCGCCAATGTTCAGAAGACTGTAGATGCGGCTTTTCGTCATTTAGAGGTCATTCGAAAGCTGGATGAGGAGGACTTGATGGAGAGGCTCCCTCTTTCGCTTCGTGAAACTGCGATGATGAGACTGCGGTTTCCAGAAGATTCTTTGAAAGACTTGGCCGAGCGTTTTTCGACCCCTTTATCTAAGTCAGGCTTGAATCATCGGCTGAATAAACTGGAGAAGGCTGGGAAAGAAGTTCTGGACAAGTACGGAATTCAAAAAGAGTAAACCAGTAGAAAAATAAATTTGTAGGTAGAAAAAGATGAAAAATAAATTACAAAAAGCGGGGATCCTTGTCATATTACTTAGTATTGTGGGGGGAAGTTTATTCAGTTTTTGGCGAACCCAAGTTTTTTCGAAAAATCAGGCAGTACCGATTCTTTGCTATCATAAAATCAGTACGGATCCTGACCCGATGAGTATCTCGCCGGAACGATTTAAGGAGCAATTGGTGGCCTTGAAGGAGATGGGGTATCATTCGATTGGCTTGAAAGAGTTGGGTGATTTGTGGGAGCAAGGGAAAGAGCCCGCTCCGGGTAGCGTGGTGATTACTTTCGATGACGGGTATGAAAATAATTATTCGATGGCTCAGCCGATCTTGGAAGAGCAAGGATTTTCAGCGACAGTTTTTGTTATTACAAATCGTGATTTTCGGAATGATTTACTTAGTTGGGACGAAATTTCTGAGCTTCGGGCCAAGGGCTGGGGGATTGGATCCCATAGCTGGAGTCATGTAGACTTAGCGATTCGGCCAGATTATCATGGGGAAGTGGAGATCAAAAAATCTCGCTTGGAAATAGCGAAAAAAAGTGGTGCCCCAGTGGACTGGTTTGCTTATCCTTATGGAGCCTGGAATGAGAGAACCTTAAAGTGGGTGCAAGAGAGCGGTTACCAAGGAGCTGTGACGACTCGCTCGGGGATGGCAGAGAAAAAAGATGGGGTCTATCAATTGGATCGTATTTCGGTAACTCCAAGTAGTTTTTCTGCTCGATTTGATTTAAGGCTTCGAATTTATAAGGCGGAAATGGTAGAATTTTTTCGATGGATTTTGCAGAGCTAGTCCTTGCTAATTAAATATTTTTTGTGTTATGATAGTTGAAGCGAAATATGGACGAAGAGGTGTATGGAAAGTGGAAAAAAGAAAACATATTGTAACGGTTAATGGAAATAGCTCTTTGAAAAACACTGTAAAAACTGGTGGTTGTGGCGAATGTCAAACTTCTTGCCAATCTGCTTGTAAAACTTCCTGCACTGTAGGAAATCAGTCTTGCCGTAAAGGATAGTTTTCGTATCATAAATAAAAACTCCCACGAAATAACTCATTTTTGATTTGGGGTTTCGTGGGGGTTTATTTATTTTTAGACTTTTGTAAAAAAATACTTATTTCGAATAGTGAGGTAATTAGATGGGAAACCAAGTTCATACGTATCAGCAAGGTGGACTAAATCTTGCATTGGATGTTAATACCGGAATTTTACATATTTTGGATGCTCCTGCTTTGGCGGTGGCAAATTATTTACAGGAAAATCCGGCTGCCAGTCGTGAGGATGCCATGTCTTCACTTTTTAAATCTTTTCCTATGACTCAGCTTACGGAAGCTTGGGAAGAGATCGCCGACTTGAAAAGAAATGATCAAATTTTTGCCGAGTCGGTAGAAGTACCAGATTTATTTGCAGAAGAACCAATCTTAAAATCTCTTTGCCTCCATGTGGCTCATGATTGCAATTTACGTTGCGAGTATTGCTTTGCTGCTACTGGGAATTTCGGTGGTGGTCGCTCGTTGATGGATACAGAAACGGGTAAAAAAGCGATTGATTTTCTCATTCAAAAAAGTGGGACTCGTCGGCATCTGGAGCTGGACTATTTTGGGGGAGAACCTTTGATGAATCTGCCAGTAGTCAAAGAATTGACTGCTTATGTGAAAGAACAGGCTAAGATTCACAATAAAGAATTTAAGCTGACTTTGACAACCAATGGGGTGCTTTTGACTGATGAGGCTCAGAAGTTTTTAAATGAGGAAGAAATCAGTCTGGTCTTGAGTCTGGATGGACGTAAAGAAATTCATGATCAAATGCGACCCAATGTGGGAGGCCAAGGATCTTATGAGACCGTGGTGGAGCGCTTTAAAGAAGTGATCGCTGGGCGACCAGAGAAAAAGGATTATTATTTGCGTGGAACTTTCACGGCCTGGAATAAGGATTTTTCAAAAGATGTGCTTCATATGGCCGATATTGGGTTTACCGAACTTTCAGTTGAGCCGGTGGTGACCCAAGATGAGCGACTTGCTTTTACCGAAGCAGATTTGCCCCAACTTTATAGGGAGTATGACTTGCTGGCTGAAGAATTTCTCAAACGGCAGGATGAAGGGCGACCTTTCCTCTTTTTCCATTTTTTACAAGAGATGTACAAAGGGCCTTGTATGCAAAAGCGTCTGTCCGGTTGTGGTGCGGGCCATGAGTATGCAGCAGTGACTCCGGAAGGCGACTTGTATCCTTGCCATCAATTTGTGGGACGAGACGAGTACAAGATGGGGAATCTGGACGAAGGGATATTGAAGCCTGAATTGGCTGAAGAATTTCGTAATACCCATGTGTTAACCAAGGAAGGCTGTATTGAGTGTTGGGCCCGCTTTCATTGTAGCGGTGGTTGCCATGCCAATGCGGAACAATTTAATGGGGATATCAAAAAGCCTTATAAATTGGCTTGTGAGCTCCAGAAAAAACGGATTGAGTGTGCTTTGTACATTCAAGCCCAATTGGCTTTAAAAGAGAAAAAATAAAGATCGAATCCCTTGAAGGCTGCTTAGGCGGTTTTCAAGGGATTTTTTTCTAGTGATTCTGTGATCTAAAAGTAAGAAAGGAGTTTTAATCTTTTAAAGAGAAATTATAAAATGAGAGGAGAGATTCTGATGAAGTGGAGAGGGGTCATTGGAAGAGGAGTTGTGTTTACATTCTTTTTTTTGTTTATTATATTTTTCTTTCGTTTTTTAGAGAAGCAAGACAGTAATCTTTATGTGTCTCTCGTTTTCCTTTCATTTGTTGGTCTTATTATGGTGGGAACAATTGAGTGGATAACTTCAGATGAGGGAGAGACCGAAGAAAATGAAGAAAGTGCAAAAACAGAAAAGTATGGTTGTTTACCAATCGGATTTGGATTAGTGTGGTCCTTATTTGTATTATTTGGAAGACTTCCAACAGTATTAGATCAGCTCGTCAGTGGCGAATTTTGGAAATCGAAAGGGCTGTATTTATTTATTGTCGCCTTTTCTCTAGGGTGCCTTTATGAAGTCTTTTTGTGCAAAAAAAATAAAGCTCCGTACAAGAAGAGTGGTGAGGTAAAGGATAGAGAATCCTATGATGAGGAACGGAAAAAAGAGGGCTTCTTTAAAAGACTTTTTGGTAATGATAAAAATAATCGATTTAGACGATGAAGGCTTGGCGGAGGCTAAGTCTTTTTTTGTGAAGTTTTTTAAATGAAGTGATTTGCATTATTTTAACCGTCCACAGGTAAAAATATTTTGTATTGCTGGAAAAGACTTCTCTTGCTATAATAAAGGGGTAATTATTTTACTTTGATAAAGTAAATCTTGAAATTGAAAGGTGGAGACGTAATGGAAATTCTAAAAAACTGGAAGCTGCACGGGCTTTGTGTTGCAGTAGTTGTAGTCTGTGAATTGATTGGTACAAAAAAATACGGTTTAGTGGTTCTCTTTCCCATGTTGTATGCAATGATTTTAGGTGGCTTTATTAGTTGGCCTAAGCTGAAAATTCTAACTTCTCAAGATATGAAAGATTCGGGTGGAATGTTGGGAACCATGCTGATTCTTTTGATTACTTGGCTTGGATTGAGTATTGGGCCAAATCTTCCTAAATTGATGGATGCCAAATTGGCACTGCTTCTTCAAGAATTTGGTCATTTCTTTGGAACGATCATTATTGGTATGCCAATTGCGGTAGCTTTGGGAATGGGAAAAGAAGCGGTTGGAGCCACTTATTCACTGGACCGAGAGGCCAATATTGCGATTATTGCTGATAAGTATGGTCTGGAGTCACCGGAAGGCCGTGGGGTTATGGCTATGTATATTTGTGGTACTGTATTTGGAGCAGTCTGGATTGCCATTTTTGCAGGATTTGTTGCAAGTTTAGATATTCTTCATCCTTATGCACTGGCGATGGGAGCTGGTGTGGGGAGCGGAAGTATGCTGGCTGCGGCTTCGGGAGCGATTATTAAATCGTACCCTACCATGGAAAAAGAAATTATGGCCTATGCAGGGGCTGCAAATTTAATGACTACGATTTTAGGAATTTATTTTTCTTTATTTATTTCACTACCACTTGCAGTGAAATTCCACGGATTTCTTACTCGCATTATGGGAAAAGAAGAAGGAGGTAAAGCGTAATGAGAACATTAGAGTCGGTTTTTCTTTT
>JAGOHU010000099.1 GCA_017995975.1 Negativicutes bacterium | reverse complement strand
GCAATCCTTGGACTCTACGTCAAGAAGGTTGGCATTATGAATTGGCAGACTTGGATAGCGAATTGACATACAACGGAGTGGTTTACAATGAAATGAAAGGGGTATTCTCATCGCCCGATGCGATTTTAGAGCAAAAAGTTCTTTCGGCTCTATTTCCAGATACACCTTATGGGAAAGAGTCTGGTGGCGATCCAGATGCGATTCCAGAGCTGACTCAAGCCCAATTTGAAGAGTACCACCGCACCTACTATCATCCAGCCAATAGCTATTTTTATCTTTATGGAGATATGAATCTAGAAGAGCAATTGCAATTTATTGATGAAGAATATTTGAGCCATTTTGATCGAATTCAAGTAGATTCGCAAATTTCACTACAAAAGGCCTTTATGGCTCCCGTAGAGGACAAAGTGAGTTATCCGGCGGCCGTGGGGGAAGAAGGGCAAGAAAAAGCTCTTTTGAGCTTAAATTGGGCCATTGATACCCATGACTCGTTCGTCACAATGGGCTTGGAAGTTTTATGTCATGTTTTACTAGAGACTTCGGCCTCACCTTTGAAAAGAGCATTGCAAGAAGCAGGCTTGGCTCGGGAGATCAGTGGGGACTTCCAAGATGGTATTTTACAGCCTATTTTTTCGGTGGTAGGGACTTATGGAGATGAAGGAAGGAAAGAGGAATTCAGCCAGACCATTTTGACAACCTTGGCGAATTTAGCTCAAACCGGAATTGATCCCAAATTGATTGCTGGTTCCTTGCACCGTTATGAATTCCAACTTCGAGAAGGAGTGACAGGCTCAACGCCTAAAGGCTTGATCTATGGGATTCGGGCCATGAATAGCTGGCTATATGATGGAAGCCCAGCCGATAGCTTGACCTATGAAGAACAATTGAATCACTTGAAAAAAGGTGCTACAGAAGGGCTCTTTGAAAGTTTGATTGAAAAATACCTGCTCAAAAATACTCATCGTGCACTGGTGGTTGCGACTCCAGAAGCAGGTCTGGCAGAAAAACGTGATCAAGCTATGGCGGACAAGCTTCAAGAATGGAAAAAGGAACAATCCAAGGAAACTCTGGAAAAAATCATAGGAGAGACAAAAGAATTACATCGCCGACAAAGCGAAGTTGATTCGGAAGAAAGTCTCGAAACGATCCCTCTTCTGAAGCGATCTGATCTGACTCAAGAAGCGGATTTTCCGAAATGGCAAGAAACCAAACGAGAAAATGGCATAGTTCAGCTCTCTCAAGAATTGTTCACTAGCCGAATTTTATATTTAACTTTGGCTTTTGATGGAGCGGTGATTTCAGACGAAGAGGTTCCCTATGTTCATCTTTTGACTGGACTTCTGGCTCGAATGAATACAAGCCAGTACAAATACGAAGATTTATCCAATGAGGTAAACCTTTGCAGTGGGGGCTTATCTTTCAATTTATACGCTTGGGGAGATAAAGAGTCTTCCGAGGCTTACTATCCAAAGTTGACGGTCAAGACCAAAGCTCTTACGGAGGATATTCCTCAGCTCACTCAATTGATCGAAGAAATTCTTTTACATACTGATTTCTCTGATTCGCGCCGCCTAAAAGAATTGGTGAGTGAAGGCCGAGCTCGATTGGAAAATTCAATTAATGAGGCAGGTCAATCCATCGCAGTGGGCCGACTCAATGCGATCTTGAGTACTCAAGGGGCTTATAATTATCTGAGCCAACTTCCGTTCCATGAATTTATTCAAGAGTTGGATGAGAATTTTGACGCCCGAAAAGACGAAACAATTCAGAAGCTAAAAGCTCTTTGCCAACGAATTTTCTCTTCCCAGAATCTAGTGATCAGCCAAGTGGGGAGCAAGGACGAATTGGCTAGTTGGGGAAAATCTTTGAACCATCTATTAGAAAAGCTTCCTAAGATAGGTGGAAATAAGCTACAATACATAGCTCCAGAACGAGTAGAACGGGAAGGGATTTATACAAGTAGTAAAGTCCAATATGTGGCGCAAGGCTTCAACTATCGTTCCTTAGGTGAATCTTTCCAAGGCTTTTATCGAATTGTAGAAACCCTACTTCGCTACGATTACCTTTGGACTCGGATTCGTGTCCAAGGGGGAGCTTATGGAGCGAGTACTCGTTTTGAGCGTGGTGGCAGTCTGATATTTAGTTCTTATCGTGACCCAAACCTAGAAGAGACCTTAGAGGTGTATCAAGGACTAGGAGAATACCTACGCACTTTTAACCCAAGCGAGAGAGAAATGACCAAATACATCATCGGGACTATGAGCAATTTGGACACCCCTTTGACTCCTTCGATGAAAGGAGAGCTTGCCATTTCTGCCTATCTGAGCCGAGTGACTCGGGAGGATGTACAAAGAGAACGCCAACAAGTCCTCAATGCGACCGGAGCTGATATCCAAGGGATCGCAAGCTGGATCCAAAAAGGGATTCAGGAAAATAAATACTGCGTCTTTGGTGGCGAAGACAAAATTAAAAAGCAAGAGATTATCTTTGATAAAATTTCTCCTGCAATTTCAACAGAATGAGAGAGAATAACATGAAAAAAAATGAGACTTATCGATATGAAAAAAGTGAATTGCGTCCCGGTGAAGTGGTCACACTAAAAGTACTTCGGGAAAGCGAAATTGGAGTTTTTCTTGATGGCTGTACTGGTACGACCGATGATGATATCTTGCTTCATAAGCAACAGCAACTAAGTCCGGTGAAAATTGGCGATTTGGTTGAAGTGTATTTGTATTTAGACCCGAAAAAAAGACTTGCAGCCAGTATGCGCTTGCCAAAATTGCAAGAAGGCGAAGTGGGGCCTGCTAAATTGATCGGGATCACTCGAGCGGGTGGCTTTGTGGACAATGGAGCCGAACGAGGACTTTTCATGCCTTATCGGGAGATGAAGGGGAAACCTTTGATCGGTGACCAAGTCTGGATCAAACCTTATCGTGATAAAAGTGGTCGTATGGCCGCAACGATGAATATAGACGAGGACATGGCTCTTAAAGGAGTCATGGCAGAAGCCAAAGTGGGCGAGCAGGTAGAAGTATTGATTTGGTTAGATGGGGAAGTGGGCTACTCGGGGATTACCGAGGAAGGTTATTTGGCTTTTCTTCACAAAGATGAAGCGACTCAACCGATTAAAGTGGGCGAAAAAATTATGGCTCGAGTTTCCTTTTTACGGGAAGACGGACGGATTAATATTTCTCTTCGTCCGGTGAAAGAAATCGCGATTGATCTGGATGGGGATAAGATTATCGAATTTCTCAAAAAGAGAAAAAATCATGGAATGCCTTATGGGGATTCCACATCACCTGAGATTATTCGAGAGAAATTTGGACTTAGTAAAGCGGCTTTTAAAAGAGCGCTAGGTCGCTTGATGAAAGAAGGGCGGATCGCCTTTGATGGAGAATGGACTGTACTTACGGAAGACGAAATTGAAAAATAGAAGATAGGTACAATTTTATAATCGATCAAAGAACCGCCGGCCTTGTCCGGCGGTTTCCTTTTAGCATTAAAAAGACTAAAAGGATTTGGAGAAGGGAGAGAGAATTGTGTTTGCAATTATTTTGGCTTTTTTAGCCACTGGTATCCTAATTGGATTGACTGGGAGAATTCCAAGGGCCAAGCTTCCGAAAGTTCATCGTATTATGATGGGAAGTTTATTTGTTATGCTATTTGGGCTGGGAGCCCAAATCGGCGGCAATTCGGAAATACTGTCGCAAATTCCTTATTTAGGCTGGCAATCTTTTGTGCTTGCCCTAACCACCAGCGGAACCTGCGTGTTTTTTCTCTGGCTGATGGAGAAATTTTGGCCCATTCAATTAGATAAGAAAGGAGATGAAAAGCCATGATGACTGTTGCTTTGGTTTCTTTATCCCTCTTATCGGGTGTGGCTTTTGGCTTTCTTTATATGGGAATGGAAAACATGAAACACCTAGAATGGCTGATTACTGGTGCTTTGGGAATACTAGTCATGGCTGCAGGAATTGATATTGGGATTAATTGGAGCGTAGTTGTGAAATTAGCCCGAAAAGGGATTCAGGTTTTGATGGTACCGATCTTAGTCACTGTGGGCTCATTGGTCGGGGCTGTGCTGGGGGGAATGTTTTTTTCAATGAATATTTGGGAGTCTCTGGCCATTGGCGGTGCCATTAGCTGGTATAGCTTGGCAGGCCCAGTGACGACTCAAATTGCTGGACCTGAGCTGGGTACTATTAATTTTTTAACCAACTGGATGAGAGAGTTTATGGCTTTTTTATTTGTGCCTTTTATTGCTCGCTATGTTGGCTTTTTGCCAACCATTGGGCCCGGCGGAGCAACTACGATGGATTCTACTTTGCCAATTATTACAAAATACACCAATCCAGCCACATCTACGATCGCATTTTTTAATGGTTTTGTTACAGGAGCATTGCCGCCAATCCTCATTCCGTTTTTCTTAAAGATGGCCGGATATTAAATAGGGAAAAAATGTTTGTTCCTATGTTATAATAGTTTTGTTTTGAAAAATTTTGAGGAGGCACTTATGTCTGGATTAACTTACGAACAAGAGGTAGCACGTCGCCGTTCTTTTGCAATTATTGCTCACCCGGATGCGGGGAAAACGACTCTTACAGAAAAATTACTTCTCTACGGAGGAGCGATTCACTTAGCTGGCTCAGTAAAGTCACGAAAAGCCAACAAACACGCTTCTTCGGACTGGATGGAAATTGAAAAGCAACGGGGAATTTCGGTTACTTCCAGTGTGCTCCAATTTGACTATGATGGCTATCGGGTCAATATCTTGGACACTCCAGGTCACCAAGACTTTAGTGAAGATACGTATCGTACCCTCATGGCTGCTGATAGTGCAGTCATGTTGATCGATGTAGCAAAAGGGGTAGAAACTCAGACGAAAAAGCTTTTTAAAGTTTGTCGAGATCGTGGAATCCCAGTTTTTACCTTTATCAATAAATTGGACCGAGCCGGAAAAGAGCCATTTGCTCTGATGGAAGAGCTGGAAGAAGTGCTAGGAATTCGGTCCTACCCGATGAATTGGCCTGTAGGGATTCCTGGAGGCTACAAAGGGGTTTACAACCGAGTCAAAAAACAAATTGAACTTTTTGAGATGAGTGGTCGTCATGGAGCTTCGATCCTGCCATCAAAGGCGGGTGGAGTGGACGACGCAGCCTTCAAAGAAGAATTAGGTGAAGAATTCCATAAGCAATTGTGCGATGAAATCGAACTTTTGGATGGGGCTGGTGAGGTTTTTGACTGGGAAAAAATTCAGCAAGGCCAATTGACCCCCCTATTCTTTGGAAGTGCTATGACTAATTTTGGAGTAGAGCCTTTTCTTCAAGAATTTTTGAAGATGGCACCCCCACCAAGTCCACGCAAGACATTACAAGGGAACGTAGACCCAACAGAAAAGAAATTTTCGGCCTTTGTTTTTAAAATTCAAGCCAATATGAATCCGGCTCATCGAGATCGATTGGCCTTCATTCGTATCTGCTCTGGAGTCTTTGAAAAAGGGATGGAAGTCAAGCATGCTCAGACTGGCAAGATGATCAAACTGGCTCAGCCTCAACAATTTTTAGCTCAAGAGCGATCCATTGTGGAAGAAGCTTTTCCAGGCGATATTATTGGCCTTTTCGATCCAGGCTCTATGGGGATCGGCGATTCTTTAGTTAGTGCTGGTCTCAATGCAACCTTTACGGATTTTCCTGTGTTCCCACCGGAGCATTTTGCTCGGGTTCAACCCAAAAATAGTATGAAACGAAAGCAATTCTTGAAAGCCATGGAGGAGTTGGCCCAAGAAGGAGCGATACAGGTCTTTTCCAACCCGATGCTCTCAGGGGAAGGCTTTGTGATTGGGGCAGTTGGAACTCTTCAATTTGATGTGTTTAAACACCGAGTAGAAGGTGAGTATGGAGTGAATATTTTACTAGAACCCTTGGGACATTCGCTGGCTCGCTGGCTGCCTCGTGGAGTCACAACAAAAGAAATGAAAGGGTTGGATAAAGCAGTGGTCGTCCAAGATCGCTGGCAAGACCCAGTACTTCTTTTCGAAAGCAATTGGGCACTACGCTGGGCGATGGAACAAAATCCCGATATCGAATTTTTACTTACTCCCGCATCAAGGGAATCGTTAGTGGAAAAGTAAGGAGCTATTCTTATGGAAAATCGTTGTCGCTGGGTAAAGCTATCGGATCCGCTTTATGTGAAATATCATGATGAAGAGTGGGGCCAGATCATCAAAGATGATCGCCTACTTTTCGAGCGAGTTTGTATGGAAGGTATGCAGGCTGGCCTGAGCTGGATCACGGTTCTTAAAAAAAGGGAAGACTTTCGAGCCGCTTTTCATCACTTTGATATTGATAAAGTGGCAGAGATGGATGAAGAAATAGTCATTCCGGAGCTTCTACAAAATGAAAAACTCATTCGAAGCAAGAATAAATTGCTTTCAATAATCAAAAA
>JAGOHU010000008.1 GCA_017995975.1 Negativicutes bacterium | reverse complement strand
TGATCGCTACATAGAAAGAAAGGCACTCTTAGCGCCACATCTAAGCTTCCAAAAGCTCAGATCACCAAGAAATGCCAACATATCAAAATCCTCTGTATCCCTAACATCACTCATCCCAGATAAACTTTTTTCAATCAACTCAGTGCCAGAGGCCATATCTACTCTGCTTTTACAATGACCTCACCACGAGCTCGCACTACAGCCCCTAAAATCCCATTGATAAAGCGAGGCGACTCGTCTGCGCCAAACTCCTTCGCCAATTCCACGGCCTCATTGATCGCAATCCCCGGAGCCAAAGGGTTTTTGGATATATATATTTCATAAAGGGCCATGCGGCACAAAATTCGGTCCACATCAAAGATCCGCTCGATCGCCCACTCAGTAGTATAAGGAGCAATCTGCTCATCCAATTCTTCTCGAGCTTCCCAGATTCCTGATACAAGGCTCAATAAATACTCACCCGATTGTTTGTCCAAGCTGCCATACTCCTCAGCTACAGCCCGAATCGCATCCTGAACTGCGGTCGGATTAAACTCCAATGCAAATAACGCCTGCATAGCCAATCGGCGTTGATCTCTTCTTTTCATTCTTTCTCTAACTCCTTTTGTTCTTCTGCTGGTGAGACATTCACCGTTTTTTCAATAGGTAAAATCTGATCCACCTCTACAACCACCCCGGTTGGCTTGATTCCTGTTTGAGTCTCGATTCGTTCACTAATTCTCGTTTGAACTGTTTTAATCAGTTCAGGCAAATTTTTATCCCCATCGGCTTTTAAATGTACACGAATTTCCATCTTACCTTTTTGAAAAAATGGTTCGATATGTACATCATGAATTCCCGGAATCGTATCTAACGCATGGCCTGTAATGCCATGAACCACCTCGGGAGTCAAAATCATTTTCCCTGCCGAATCATTGGAAATTAATTTTTCTTCTGATAAATCTTTCTTTTTTGAAAAAGGAGTCACCGAAAGAAGCAAAAATCGGAAAGCAAGGAGCAACCAAACAAAGCCTAATAGAACCCAACCAAAAAAACCAAGTTGAGTATCAATAAAGGCCAAGGAAGTAATCCCAAGAAAAACTGCACACCCAACCAGACCAATTGCTAAAGCCAGCAGGGAAAATAAAAACAAAAACACTCGATTCAATATACCCATATAAATATCCTCCTATCAAACAATTTCTTTGGGGTACCGGATTCCTTGGACAGTCACATTCACTTCCAGCACAGGCAAACCAGTCAGCCTTTCCACTGCTGATTTCACCGACTTTTGACCCTCCAAAGCAACCTGGGGAATCCCAATGCCATAATCCATAATCACAAAAAGGTCCAGAATCAGTCCTTCACTCAATCGACGAATCCGAACTCCCTTACCACTACTTTTTCTACCTAGCTTTTCAACGAGTTCACCCGCAATACTACTACTCATCTCAACAATCCCTTTGATCTCCTGAGCAGCAATACTAGCAATCACCGCAATCGCTTCATCCGAAATCTGGACTTTACCGCCCGTTTTTTTTTGATCGGTCATTTTTCCTGCCTCTCATCTTGTCTAGATTCAACAATATACTTATTATAAACTCTCCGGGCACTCTATGCAAAGAAAAAAGGGGACTTTCGGGTATTTCAGCAAATTATTTTTTCATTGCTTCTTGCCCTCACTCTAGTAGCATTTTTTCAAGCCTATAACCAAGAGTAGCGCATGGCATTATCTCTTTTCGAGAAATCAAATAACCATACACTTCACTAGAACAAATTTCACTGGCTACCTTTAGCATCCCACCATAGTCTTTTGGTAAAAAATCATCTGAATTCAACAGTATAATTTCTGCGATTTCAAAAATTTCTGGCAAAAACACTCCTTTTCTTCCTGGAATACTAAAAGAACCGCTCTCCCATGTTTCATCCAACAATTCTCATAAGTAGCCCATTTCTTTAATGGACTAACTTGCTCAGGACACGTTTCTGAATAAATACCAATTGTATGATTTCAAAAGTGTCACAACTGGCCTAATTACTTACATATTTTTCAAACCAATCATTAAAAATAGCAAATCGCCACCTCATAATTTGACCCAACTTGATCTGACCAATCGTAAGCGACAAAAGATTCTTCTATAAAATTGGACTGCAAAGGGCACCGAACAAAGAAAGAACTGCCTTCTTTGAACACCAATTCGCTCTTTTTTTAAAATCGTGCCACCCTTCGGATTTGCAGTGCCTTAATCCCATAAGCTTTTACCACTTCATGAGGTAAAAAGCGCCAACTTAACTCCTGAATTCCTAAATTCGCACAATTCTTCAATTCAGTTCGTAAATCCAGCAACGAATTTTTCATAAACATTTCTTAAATATAATTTCTTATCTTACTATTGTACTTGTCAAAAAAATAAAAAAAATAACGTGCCAAGAAAACTTGGGCACGTTATTTCGCTTGTAGACAAAAAAGAAATAATTGAGAAAGCACTATCTCAAATTGAACGGCGACACAGAAAACTATTTTTGATTGAACCAAATCGTAACCCCAGAAGCATGTAGTATTCCCGCTCGCGGCGAATTTGTTGAATCACTACCACCCTCTCTCAAATCATTAGGTAGTGATTTAACACTGAGCCGAAGGGAAGTACTACAAGAAAACCGCTAAGTTTTTTGCAACCTAAAGTAGGTACAGATATGCAGGGCATTCTTAATGATTTTTTTGCAATCAACAAAAAAGACTTTTTTACTTTGATAAACAACCTGAATTAGTCTTATGCTCTTTCTAGATAATCTCCAGAGCGAGTATCAATTCGAAGTTTGTCTCCCACATTGATAAAGAGAGGAACCTTCACAGTATAGCCAGTTTCGAGTTTAGCTAATTTACTTCCACCAGTTGCAGTATCTCCTTTGATTCCTGGGTCAGTTTCTACCACATCAAGCTCCACAGACATAGGTAGCTCTACACTAAAAATAATGTCATGGAAAGTGAGAACCGCAATTTGCATATTTTCTTTCATGAAATTCACTGCATTGCCCAGTTGTTCTTTGGTCAAAGCAATTTGCTCAAAGCTCTCCGTATCCATCACATTATACTCACCATCAGATTCATAGAGAAATTCCATAACTTTCTTTTCTACATGAGCTTTCGGTACTTTTTCTCCTGCATTGAAAGTCCGCTCTACAGTCGATCCAGTTTGTAGATTTTTCATTTTTGCTCGAACAAAAGCTGCCCCTTTACCTGGTTTTACATGTTGAAAATCTACGACTTGCCATGCGTAGCCATCAATTTCCACAGTCACTCCATTCCGAAAATCATTTGACGAAATCATTCCAGTTCCTCCTTCAATTTATCCTAATCAAATTTCCAACAATTTCTTACTGGTTTTTGAAAGAATTTCACAACCCTCTGATTTTACCACAACTAAATCCTCAATGCGAATTCCGCCCCAATCAGGGATATAAATTCCAGGTTCCACAGTCATCACCATATTCTCCACCATGGGGGTTGAATCAAAAGATGGGTTGAACCGTGGACTTTCGTGGATATCAATTCCAACAGAATGACCCAGCCCATGACCAAAGCACTCACCATAGCCTGCATCGGTAATAATCTGACGAGCGATCCGATCCACTTCGCCACTCATCACTCCCGGTCGAATTGCTTCTAAAGCAGCCAATTGGGCATCCAACACAAGCTGATACCGTTCCTTTTGCTCGGTTGATGCAGAGCCAATAGAAATGGTGCGAGTCTCATCGGAGCAATAACCTTCGTAAACCGCTCCAAAGTCGAGGACTACCAAGTCCCCTTTTTGAAGCTTCCGTTCTCCCGGCACTGCATGAGGTAAAGCCCCATTCGGCCCTGACCCTACAATCGTCGAAAAAGAAGTCTGCTCGGCCCCTAACGAAACCATCTGATAATCAAAAAAAGCTTTCACTTCGATTTCTCGTCGTCCTGGCTCGATCCACTCTAGCACCTTCGCCAGTGCCTGATCGGCTATATCAGCGGCAACTTTAATTCGCTCAATTTCTTTTTCTGATTTAATCTGACGAAAAAAATCAATATTACAAGATTCGTAAGTAACTCCCGAACTTTCCGGCAATTTCCCATACTCTTTTACTGTAAGAAAATCTTCTTCAAAAAGCCATTTTCCGGGCCGAGAATTCACAAAATCTGCAATCGTAGCAAATAAATCACCGGTCTGCTTTAATATCTCCCACTCCGGTGCTTCCAAAGCGCCTTGGGTAAAGTAACGAAAGTCTGTAGCCAATCTTTTTTGGCCGTCTTTATCAATCACCAAAAGTCCATTACTGCCACGAAATCCACTATGATAATAAATATTACTTTTCCCAGTAATAATCATTCCTTCAGCTTGATTGCCCTTGATCCACTCGATTAGTTGATCTAATCTCATCATCTCAGCTCCTTGCTTTTAAAGCTACTCTTAGAATTTTATCATAATTATTCAATAGATAATAGACTTTCTCGATCCAAAGTATAAGTGACTTCAAAAGGAAGATGTTCCAAAAGACTGACCAGATCATCAAACAAATCAGGGGTCGTGCGAATTCTTCCAATTCCTTCTTTGGCATCAATGGTGGTCAAGACCCCCAGATACTCATGGCCTTCTAAAATTCGATTTAAATAATGGATTTGGGGTCCATAAATACGCAGCCAAAGCTCACTCTTGCTCATCTTGAACAACCTTGCGGACCACCGAGCCCTTCTCCAATGAGTGAGGCGTTTTGATCCATAATTTCTGCTTTGGATGAGGCGCACGGGGGACCACATTCTCTTCTTCATCCCACATCTCAGCAGAGAAGCAAATCACTTCCCCTTTGGGTTGTAAAATTTCCAAAGTGTCACCTGCCACAATCACATTACGTTGCTCCACCAAGGCTCTCCCGGTGCTTTCATCCCAATCTAATACAATTCCCACAAAATCACGAGTCTGAATATAAGTAGATGTAAAGTCTACATTAGAATCTCGTTTTTGAGGACTAGCAAAATAAAAGCCTGTATCATAAGGGCGATGAGAAAATTTATCCAACTCTATATGCCACTCAGGCTTTACCTGATAGTTCTCAGGATCCTTCCCATAAGCATCCAAAGCTTCCCGATAGGTCTTTACGACTGTGGCCAAATAATGGATCGTCTTCATTCGTCCTTCAATTTTCAAGCTAGCCAAGCCTGACTTTACTAGCTCTGGAATGTGATCAATCATGCAAGTATCATGAGAATTCATTAGATAAGTGCCTCGATCATCCTGCTCCACCCGAATCGGTTGATTGGGCCGAGATTCATCGAGCAAAGAGAATTCCCAGCGACACACCTGAGCACAAGCCCCTTGATTGGCACTCCGTCCAATCAGACCAGCGCTCAAAAGACAGCGTCCTGAATAAGCCCAGCACATGGCTCCATGGACAAAAGCCTCAATTTCGACTGTGCATTCCTTGCTCATACTACCAATATCTTCCAGAGTGGCTTCTCGAGCTAAAATCACTCGTTCTGCTCCAAGGTCAGCCCATAAATTAACCCCTTCACTGTTCAACACATTTGCTTGCGTACTGATGTGAACCGGCAATTTTGGTGCCACTCGGCGGCTAATTCGAAACACGCCGGGATCTGCCACGATTGCTGCATCTACCCCAACCTCTTCTAACTTTTGTAAATAGCTTTTCAAATCTTCAAATTCATATTCATTTGGAAAAGCATTTACGGTTACATAAATCTTACGATTCAATTCATGAGCATAAGTCACTGCTTTCCCAAGCTCTTCAATCGTAAAATTGCCACTACCGGCTCGGAGACCAAACTCTTTGCCTCCCAAAAATACTGCATCTGCTCCGTAGCGAAAAGCAGTTTCCATTTTTTCCCAATCACCGGCTGGTGCCAGCAATTCTGGTAATTTAATCATACACACACTCCATCAATAGGTCTTGTCAGCCTCTTCAATGGCAATCAAATGTTCCTCATAAGTACGAGAAAAAATATGACTACCGTCTGATTTGGCTACAAAAAACAATTCTTTTGCTTCTTCCGGTTCTTGAGAAGCTTTCAGGGCACTAAGTCCCGGATTAGATACAGGGCCCGGTGGAAATCCACCATGCAAATAGGTATTGTAAGGCGATTGAATTTGGGTATCTGCAATCGTAAGCTCTAGCTTGGGCTCGCCTAAAATATACTGGATACTTGCACAAGACTGCAAAGCCATCCCAATTTGATTTCGGGTCCAAAAAATACCAGCCACTTTTTCTTGCTCACTTTTCTTACGAACTTCTCGCTCCACTAAAGAAGCCAGATTTACCCACCCTTCCACAGTCATGCCAGATTTCAAATTTTGACGTAATTCTTTGGTCTGCTTGTCAAAATTCGCCAGCATTGCAGGGATCAATTCTTCTTCCACTGGTTGTTCTAAATAAAGATGATAGGTATCTGGAAAAAGATAACCTTCTACCCCATAAGTCACATCTTGGGATGGCTCGTCAGCCAGAAAAGGATTCTTTGTTTTTTTCGCCAATTTTTTAAAGTCTTCTGCCTTCCCAAGCCCTTCACTCTCAATAAGAGCCGCAATACGGTCGACTGTATAGCCTTCTGGGATCGTCAGAACCACATACGACTTGCCTTTCCCACTAGTCAAATCACTCAAAATCGAGAACCCACTCATATTCTTTTTGAATTGATAATTTCCCGACTGAACTTCTTGGCTACTATGAAAGACTTTAAATAATAATTTCATCGCCATCGGGCTACGAACCAAGCCTTCTCGGCTTAAGTTGTCGATCACCTCATAGGCACCTTGATTTTTCTTTACCATAAATAATTGTTTTTGGTCCCTATTATTATCCACTGGAGCCAGTGACCAAGTAAGCAATCCTAAAGCAATTAACAATACCGGAATTAACCCGAAAAGAACTTTCATGCCCTTTGACTTTTCAGCCCACCAGTTTTGTTTTGTTCGTCGGATCAATTTCTTTGCTTCTTCTGATTCGGGGTCTAAATTTACTTCTTGGAAATCTTCGCCCTTCTCCTCTAAAAGTACAGCATCGCTTGGAGCATCTTCATTCACTTTTTCTGAGCTTAAGATTGCTTCTCCCGATTCCACCTGCGTTGCCTCTGGGAGTGCAATCTTTTCAGTCGGCTCAATTTTTCCAGCGAGCTCGTCTTTGCAGATTTCTTCTTCTACTGGCAAATCAGAAGTCACTTTTGGTTCAACCCCAACGGTTTCATCACCTTTAAGCAATTCTTTTTCCTCTTGCTTCTCCATGCCCTACCCCTTTACTTCAAAATTTTAAGAAAAAAACGAAGCTTATTCAGCTTCGTCTTCGTCCTCGTCATCAAAAAGCTCTTCATAAGCAGCAAGAGCAGCTTCGAATTCTTCATCGGTTGGATCCATATAAGTCTCTTCCCCGTCTTCATCGATTTCTACTTTCGCCATAAAGATGTCTGCTTCCTCATCCAGGTCTTCAATATCCCCTTCTTCGGTCATCCGCAATTCAACCAGCACTGCAAAAGTATTATCTCCTACTGGAAAAAGTACTTCTTCACGGTAAAATTTCTCATTTCCTTCTTCGTCTGTCATTACTACAATGGATTCATTCATATCAAATTCCTGATCCATTTCAAAATCTTTTTCGTTCTCCATAATGCACCTTCTTTCTTCATAATTGTAATCTGCACCAAAGCCCAGTGTCAATACTACCCTTTTGGTTGAGCATCCATATAGTTTTGTAAGATAATCACAGCCGCCACAGTATCAATCAAGCCTTTACGATTTTTACGAGATACATTTCCCTCGATTAAAATTCGCTCTGCACTACGACTGGATAGTCTTTCGTCCCAAAAAATAAATTCAATTTCTGAATTCAAATGGTTTTTCAGCAATTCAGCAAATTCTTTTGTGTCTTCCCCTTGAGGTCCCACCGTACCATTCATATTCTTCGGCAGACCAACTACAATTTTTTTTGCCTTGTAATGATCCACCCATTTTTGAATCTGATCCAAATCTTTTTCAAGCTTTGTTCGATGCAGAGTCTCAATGGGTTGAGCTGACCAGCCCATAGGATCACTAATCGCCATTCCGATTCGTTTTTCTCCCACATCTAGCCCTAAAACACGAGGCTTTTCGATCATTCCTTGCCTCCAACTAAATAGAAGCGAACCAATTCTTCCAGAAGTTTATCTCGCCCTAAAGAGCGAATCAAAGTTCGAGCCTCTTTATGACTAGTAATATAGGTAGGGTCTCCAGTCACTAGATAGCCTACGATTTGTTGATTAGGATCATAGCCTTTCTCAACAAGTGCTTCCGCAATATGTTTGAAAATGCTCGCCGCATCTTGGGGTAAAATCGGTGACTGAAAATGAATCGTTGCATCAATTGGTCGTTCTTTCATTCAAATCCCCACTTTCCTCTACTTGCTTTTACTTTGCTCTGCACCCAGCTGTTTCCTCAAGACCTCCAATGTTTTCTGGAGACCTTCTTGTACTTTTTCGGGATTTTTAGCTCCTGCTTGAGCCATGTCAGCTTTACCGCCACCATTGCCTCCGAGTTCCTGGGCAAAGACTTTGGCTAGCTCTCCCGCGTGAACTCCATTTTCAACTGCATTTTTTGAAGCAAGAACTAAAATCTGAACCTTTTCTGGTTCTGGAGCAATCGCCAAAATGGCTACATAAGATTGGAAATCTTTTTTGATCTCATCGCCGATTTTATGCAATTCATCCATTGAGGCAGCGTCCACTTGAGCTGCGATCACATTAAAGGTTCCAATACGTTCATCTTGAAATTTCAAAAGCAACCCTTTTACTTTTTCATTTAAATTCATATTTTCAAGCCTTTTAAGCTTCTCTTCCCGCTCTTTGCTTTCACTCATCATAGAACTTAACTTTTGAGGTATTTCGTCGATTTTGCTTTTAATCATTTCGGCTACTTGGGAAAGAACCGCTTCTTTTTCCAGCATCCATTGATAAACTAAATCACCCGAAATTGCTTCAATTCGGCGAACTCCCGAACCAATCCCACCTTCTGAAAGGATTTTAAAGCTTAAAATCTCAGAAGTATTCCGAACATGAGTCCCACCACAAAATTCTTTGCTCATCTCACCAATACTGAGAACCCGTACAATATCTCCGTATTTTTCCCCAAATAGTGCAGTAGCTCCTGATTCTTTCGCATCTTCAATACTCATCAGCTCAGCCACTACAGGAATTTCCTCTGCAATCGCCCAATTAACTCTCTTTTCAATCTCATTCAATTCGTTTTGAGTGATACCAGAAAAGTGTGAGAAATCAAATCGTAATCGCTCTGGTGACACATAAGAACCGGCCTGATTTACATGATCACCCAACACTTCTTTTAATGCAGCTTGGAGCAGATGAGTTGCCGTATGATTACGAGCGGTTTTCTTGCGGAGTTTCCAGTTTGGTTCCTCACTTACGTTCTCCCCAACTCGGATAATCCCTTCGCCAACCTTGCCCATTTGATAAACTGTGCCATCAGGGAGTTTCTTAGTTGACTCAACAATAAATTTCCCAAATTCACCCATAAGAATTCCCGTGTCACCCACTTGTCCACCCGATTCTGCATAAAAAGGTGTTTTTTCTAAAATAATTCCTACAGTTTGCCCTTCAATGGCTGCTGATAAAATTTCACCTGAGGCAAATATCAAAGCAACTTTCGAAGAAGTCGCTGTTTCATCTACGATGGTCTTTACTTTCAAGTTATCCCGAAGGTCTGGAATATCAAAAGTAGCTTCTGCATTTTGGCGAGCCGAGCGGGCTCTTTCTTGCTGCTCTTTCATGGCCTTATGAAAACCAGCCTCATCCAAAGAAAAACCTTCATCTTCCAAAATCTCCGCAGTCAATTCCCAAGGAAAACCATAGGTATCATAGAGACGAAAAGCAGTCTCTCCTTCCAAAGTAGTCTTACCTTCCGCTTTCAATCGGTCCGTCTCAGTGGTCAACAAGTCACTACCAGCTTGAAGAGTTTCGTTAAAACGCTTCTCTTCTAAATTCAATACTTGCTTGATAAAGCCATACTTCTCCATCAATTCACTGTAATGACCACCCATAATTTCAAAGACTGATTGAGCCAATTCTTCCAACAAAGGCTGAGTGATCCCCAAAAGCCGAGCATGACGAATGGCCCGACGAATAATACGGCGCAACACATAGCCCCGTCCTTCATTCGATGGTAAAACTCCATCACCAATCAGAAATACCATGGTGCGAGCATGATCAGCCAATACTTTCAACGAAATATCCGCTTTTTCATCTTTCCCATAAACAAGATTGCCAATCTTACAAGCCTTTTCAATCATTGGAAATAAAAGGTCAGTCTCAAAGTTTGAAGCTTTCTTTTGCATCACTGAAGCGAGCCGTTCAAGCCCTGCACCAGTATCAATATTTTTCTTTGCCAAAGGAGTATAATTTCCTTCTCCATCATGGTCAAATTGAGTAAATACCAAATTCCAGATTTCCAGATAACGATCACAATCACAGCCGGCACCGCAAACCTCACTATCGCAGCCTCGTTTTTCTCCTAAATCAATAAAGATTTCCGAGCAAGGGCCACAAGGACCAGAACCAATCTGCCAAAAATTTTCTTCCAGTCGAACAATTCGCTCTGCTGGCAACCCAACTTCATCTTTCCAAATCCCAAAAGCTTCATCATCCTCTGGATGAATAGTCACCCAAAGTTTATCTTTAGGCAGATTTAAATGTTCCGGTGAAGTTAAAAATTCCCAAGCCCATTGAATCGCTTCCTTTTTGAAGTAATCGCCAAAAGAAAAATTTCCCAGCATTTCAAAAAAAGTATGGTGTCTTGCGGTACGACCTACGTTTTCCAGGTCACCGGTTCGAATACATTTTTGACTGGTTGTAATTCGAGTATTGGGCGGCATCATTTTCCCCGTAAAAAATGCTTTAAAAGGGGCCATTCCTGCACCAATCAAAAGAAGAGACGGATCATCTTGAGGAACCATCGAAGCACTTGGCAAGATTAGATGACCCTTACTTTCAAAAAATTCTAGATATCGTTTTCTTAATTCGTTTCCTTTCACAGGAATCGTCCCCCTACCTAAATATAGTTTTTTGATCTAATCTCTTCTAATTCGCCATAACTTCATTTTTTCCCTGCAAAAAAAGAAGAACGTTCTAAGTAAAACGTTCTTCTTTTCGCTTATTTACCTTTTTTAGCTATATAGTCTTTGATTGCTTCATGAACCGCATCAGCTGCTAAGTTGGAGCAATGCATTTTCACTGCTGGAAGGCCATCAAGAGCTTCTGCTACTGTATCGTTAGTTACTTTCAAAGCTTCTTCCAAAGTTTTGCCAATAACCATTTCAGTTACCATGCTGCTAGTCGCAATTGCGGCTCCGCAACCAAATGTACGGAACTTCACATCTCGAATAATATTTTGATCGTCCACGTCTAAGGTGATCCGCATAATATCTCCACATTTTGCATTGCCGACTTCGCCAACACCACTTGGATTTTCGATTTCTCCAACATTACGAGGATTCATAAAATGATCCATTACTTTTTCCGAATAATTTGTTGATTGACTACTCATATCTTAATCCCTCTATTCTTTATTCTTTATTCTTTTGGTGGCCAAAGCGGGGACATCATCCGCAATCTTGCCACAATAGGTGGCAGCTCTTGAATCAAGTAATCTGCCTCCTCTTTTGTACTATGGCGCCCCAGAGTGATCCGAAGCGAACCATGAGCGGTCTCATGATCCAGTCCAATTGCCAAAAGTACATGAGATGGGTCTAACGACCCGGAAGTGCATGCACTGCCACTAGAGCAAGCAATACCCTTCATATCTAGCATAAGGAGAAGAGCTTCACCTTCTAAAAAGGAAAAACTCATATTTACATTGTTTGGAAGCCGACGAATCCCATCCCCATTGAGCCGAGAATAGGGAATTTTTTCAAGGACTTCAGAGACAATATAATCTCTAAGCTTGGTGATCCGTTCGCCATTTTCTTTTAGCTCTCTTTGAGCAATCTCAGCTGCTTTACCTAGCCCAATAATTTGGACTACACTTTCAGTTCCTGCTCGTAGGTTTCGTTCATGACTTCCCCCATGAATGAGAGGCTTAATTCGAGTTCCTTTTCGGACGAACAAAGCTCCAATTCCTTTAGGACCATAAATTTTATGAGCAGTCAAAGTAAGTAAATCTACATTAAGCTCATTTACATCCACTGAAATCGCTCCAACTGCTTGAACCGCATCAGTATGTAAAGTCACTTGATGTTTTTTTGCGATCTTGCCAATTTCAGCAATCGGTTGAATGGTACCAATTTCATTATTGGCCAACATGATTGAGATCAAGACCGTATCAGGGCGAATCGCCTTTTCTACTGCCTGAGGATCAACCAGACCGTTTTCATCTACTGGCAGGTAAGTCACTTCGGCTTTGCCAATTTTTTCTAAGTACTCACAAGTATGAAGCACTGCATGATGCTCAACTAAGCTAGTGATAATATGCTTTCCTTTTTTTTCTTGAGCTTCCAAAACTCCAAAAAGAGCTAAATTGTCCGACTCGGTACCACCACTGGTAAAAATAATTTCCTCTGGTTGAGCTCCGATCAAAGAAGCTACCTGATCTCGGGCTTTTTCCATTTCTTTGCGGGCCGATCGACCGTACCCGTGGGGGCTTGAAGCATTCCCAAAAGCTTCTGTAAAATAAGGGAGCATTGTTTCCACCACTTCTGGTTCTACTGCAGTTGTTGCTGCATTATCAAAATAAATCTGTTTCACTTTTTTTCACTCCTTAGTTATATGAAAAATAGGTAATTTTTCATCGCACAAATCTTGGAAAGAAATTGCATAAAGAACCAATGCTACACTGTCCCTTACTTTTTCCCATACTCCCCGAGTGATACACCCGCAAGTACCGTTGCAATTATTTTTATCTGCCTCCCAGCCTTCTTTCAGGCATTCTACGGGAGCAAATTCCCCCTCCATGACTCGTATGACTTCGCCTACGCTAATTTCCGCTGGTGGCTTTGCAAGCACATAACCGCCAAAAGCACCTCTCGTGCTAGTAACAAAGCCAGCTCCTCGTAGATATCTCATTAATTGCTCTAGATAATGTTCTGAAATGCTTTGTCGCTCCGCAATCGTTTTAACTGCAATCGGCCCTTTGCCATAATGCAAAGCTAAATCATAAATCGCCGAAACTCCATATCTTCCTTTGGTAGAAATTTTCACGCATTTCCCTCATTTCCGATCTCATTACTCTGGATTACATTTAAATCATACCAAATTCATCTGGATTTGTAAATTGGTTTTATTACATAAAAAAAGATGCCATATTCCATGGCATCTCTAGGCTTTACACAATTCTTCTTTTAAGTTCACAAAGGGTTCCTATTTATCTCTTCCGTGTCCAGTTGGCTTGTAGTATTTACTACCCCGAAGCCCTGGGGGAAGATATTCTTGCTCGACCCAGCCATCTGGGTAATTGTGAGGATACTTATACTCTAGCCCATGCTTCAAGGCTTTCGCCCCTGCATAATGAGCATCTCTCAGATGAGGAGGTACCGAAATTTCAGCTGAAGTATTTAAGCCTGCCAGTGCTTTATCAATCCCTACAAGCACTGAATTGCTTTTCGGAGCTTTTGCCACATGGAGAGCCGCATGGGTAAGAGAAAGTCTCCCTTCGGGCATCCCGATAAACGAAACTGCTTGCTGAGCCGCCACTGCCACAAGGAGAGCAGTGGGATCCGCAAGACCCACATCTTCAGAAGCACAAATCACAATGCGACGGGCAATAAATAAAGGGTCTTCTCCAGCAGCGATCATTCGAGCTAAATAATGAAGGGTACCATCTGGATCTGAGCCACGCATACTTTTGATAAAAGCCGAAACCACATCATAGTGCTGATCCCCACTTTTGTCATATCTAGGTAATTGCCTTTCAATGGCTTCCGGTAAAGAATTGATCGTGATTTGAGATGCCTTCGTGGCCTCACCCCACTCGATCGCTTGCTCCAGTAAATTGAGCCCAGTCCGAGCATCTCCACGAGCCAATTGAGCAATTTCTTCCAAAGCTTCTGGAAGGACCGGAATCTTGGCTTGGCCCATTCCTTTTTCTTTATCTCCTAAAGCTCGTTGGAGAATCTTTAAGATCGCCGCGGCCCCTAAAGGCTCCAATCGCAGTAGCTTCATTCGAGAAAGCAATGCCCCATTCACTTCAAAGTAGGGATTTTCGGTCGTAGCTCCTACCAATTGTAAAGTACCATTTTCTACAGGCGGCAAAAGTACATCCTGTTGCCCTTTATTGAGTCGATGGATCTCGTCAATAAAGAGCAAGGTTCGTTTTCCAAATTGCCTAGCAGTTTGTTTGGCTTCTTCAATGACTTTTCTCATATCCGTAACCCCGGCTGAAGTGGCATTCAATTGGATAAACTTGGCCCCACCTGATTTAGCTAAAATTTGAGCCAGAGTCGTTTTTCCTGTCCCCGGCGGCCCATAAAGGATCAAAGAAGTTGCACTATCCATCCCAATCATTCGTTGCAAAAATTTCCCTGGGTCAGTGAGATGTTCCTGACCTACCACTTCATCAATGGTAACAGGACGCATCCGAGCTGCTAAGGGCATAAAAGTAGTATCAACTTCTGGCTCGGTATTTTTTTCTTCGTTATTAAAAAGACTCATATCTACCTTTTAAGCCTCCTGAACTTTTTTAAACACCTCAATAATTTTAGGCAATAGATCGATTGATACATCTTGATGAGTGGTCAGACGGATCACTCTTTGACCAAAAGCACTCACAATAATTCCTTCTTCTTTTAGCTTGGCTGTAAAGGTCGCAGCACTTGCGTAGCCGATCGGAGCTTGCACCATCACAATATTGGTCTCCGGTAGTCCCGCTGGCAGTTCGTAACCGATTTTTTCAAGTTCTATTGCCAATTCTTTTGCAAAGCCATGATCCTCAACGAGTCGCTCCACTCGATGAGTGAGGGCATAAATTCCAGCAGCGGCTAAAATCCCGGCCTGTCTCATCCCACCGCCCAGCATTTTTCGCCAACGACGAGCCGAATTGATAAATTCTTCATCCCCTACCACCAAGGAGCCAATCGGAGCCCCTAGTCCTTTGGAAATGCAAAACATCATTGTGTCGACTGTGGAGGCATAGTCTTTAACCGAAACACCACTTGCCACAGAAGCATTGAAAATTCGAGCTCCATCCATATGAGTTTTCAAGCCTTTTTCTTTGCTCCAGGTTTGGACTTCTTTGAGAGTTTCTAAAGGAAAAATAGTACCACCAGATCGATTATGAGTATTTTCAACCCAAATCAATCGACTGACCGGCACATGAATATCATCGCCATTCCAATGGTTTTCTAAAATTTCAGGAGTTAAAATTCCCCGAGCAGCCGGAATCGGACGAATCTGAACTCCTGCCAGAACCGCAGCTCCGCCGCACTCGTAACAATAGATATGAGAATTATCTTGGCAAATCAATTCGTCCCGTCTCTCACAATGAGCAAGCACTGCAAGCTGATTTCCCATGGTGCCAGTCGGTACGAAAAGCCCGGCTTGTTTTCCGGTCACTTCTGCTGCCATGGCTTCCAATTTAAGAACTGTCATGTCCTCACGGTACACATCGTCTCCTACCTCAGCAGTAGCCATTACCTTTCTCATTTCCTCCGTTGGTTTTGTTACTGTATCACTCCGTAAGTCGATTCTCATTTTTCTTCCTCCTTTTGGGTTAATTCATTAATCACCACAGAAGCAACAATTAATCCAGCCGTACCAGTCACATGGCAGACACTTCCAGGCGGATTTTCCTTCATTCCACCTTTTTCCGCAGAAGCTTGAGGTTTCCGAGGAACTTCTGTTGAAAATACAGTCCGAATGCCCTTTTTGATTCCTCGATCTCCCAAGGATTTACGTATGGCCCGAGCCAAAGCACAAGTATGAGTTTTAGAAATATCTGCAATTCGGAAAGCGGTTGGATCCACTTTATTTCCTGCTCCCATTGAAGAAACCACCGGAATTTTATTTTCATAAGCCCAAATCAAAAGTTCGGTCTTAGCAGGCACATCATCAATCGCATCGATCACATAATCAAAGTCGGTTGTAAGAATTCCCGGAGTCAATTCAGGACTTTTAAAAGCCTGGCTCACAATCTGTACATCACATTCCGGATTGATTGCCCGAATATCTTCTCTCACCACTTCAACCTTTAAGCGTCCTACTGTATCGATCCGAGCAGGCATTTGTCGATTGATATTGGTGACACTCACTCGATCAAAATCCACCAAAGTAATTGCACCGATCCCACTACGAGCTAAGGCTTCCGCAGTAAAAGAACCAACACCACCTACACCAAATAAAATTACTTTTTTCTTTTTTAAATTAGCCACTGACTCTTCGCCATAAATCATTTTCAACCGAATTAACGAATCCATCTGAATACCTCCATATACAAAAATTAGCTTGGTTATAAAAACCAAGCTAACTTTACAATCCCCACCATGCCGTATCCTACCCTTGTTTTGAACCTGCATATGCAGGTGGGTACCTTTCTCGACAGCTTTTTCCTTCCGGTCAAGCCGGCCCGAAAGCCACTGCGAACTCGGGTTCCCGATGTAAAAGTATTGGCTCAAAACAAGGGCTAACCTCGAACACCGCAGGGATTGATCTATAAATTTATTCTAACAAATAACCCGCTCTTTCGCAAGTTACTTCTTTTCAGCCACTGGCAAATCTAAGCCAATGGAAAGTTCTTTCAACTGCTTAGGTGCCACCTCCGAAGGTGCATTGGTCATCAAGCAAGATGCACTTTGAGTCTTTGGAAATGCAATAACATCACGGATAGAAGGCGAATTGGACATGAGCATCACAATTCGATCAAGGCCAAAGGCAATCCCACCGTGAGGCGGAGTTCCATATTCAAAAGCTTCCAGCAAGAATCCAAATTTTTCTTGGCTCTCTTCTGGATTCATACCAATCGCAGCAAATACTTTTTCTTGAATATCCCGATTAAATATCCGAATACTTCCGCCACCCAGCTCGGTCCCGTTGAGTATCATATCATAAGCTTTTGCCGAAATATTGCCTGGATCCGATTGCAATTTGTCCATATCTTCATCCAAAGGTGAAGTAAAGGGGTGATGCATAGCAGTCCAAGTTTTATTTTCCTCATCTTGTTCAAACATTGGAAAATCAACTACCCAAAGGAAATTGAGTTCTTTCGGGTCAATCAAATCAAGACGTTTGGCCATTTCAATCCGCAAATTGCCTAGAGCCTGAGCAACTACTTTCGGGGTATCTGCTACCAGAAGAAGCATATCTCCTGTCTCCGCTTTGCCAGCTTGCTTGATTCCTTCGATTTGCTCTTCGGTCAAAAATTTAGCGATTTGAGACTTTAAGCCCTCTTCGGCAAATCCTACCCAAGCAAGACCTTTCGCCCCAAAGCGATTGACATATTCTACCAAGCTATCTAGCTCACGACGAGCCATCCCAGCTTGGCCTTTCACATTAATTAGTTTAATTTGTCCCTTGTTCGCCAATACATTGGCAAATACCTTAAACTCAGTTCCTTCGAGAACCGATGATACATCAATCAGCTCCATACCAAACCGAAGGTCTGGCTTATCTGAGCCATAGTTATCCATTGCCGCTTGGTAAGTCATCCGAGGAAAAGGAAGAGCCACTTCGACGTCACAAGCTTTTTTAAATACAAAAGCCATCATTTCTTCCGCCATCTTGAGCACATCTTCTCGCTCAATAAAAGCCATCTCAATATCCAATTGAGTGAATTCTGGTTGACGATCAGCCCGTAAATCTTCATCTCGGAAACAACGAACAATTTGGAAATATCTCTCCATCCCAGCAACCATCAAAAGTTGTTTGAATAGCTGTGGAGATTGAGGTAGCGCATAGAATTCACCTGGATGAACTCGGCTTGGCACCAGATAATCTCTTGCGCCTTCCGGAGTGCTTTTAGTCAGCATCGGAGTCTCAATCTCACAGAATCCATAATTATCAAGAAAATCTCGCATAGCTTTCGTCACTCGGTGACGAAGCATCAAGTTTTGTTGCATCACTGGACGACGAATATCTAAATAACGATATTTCAAGCGGATTGATTCATCTACTTCTACATCATCTTGGATATAAAAGGGAGGGGTTTTCGCAGTATTCAAAATGGTGAGTCCCATCACTTGGATTTCAATCTCTCCAGTCGGAATGGTTCCATTCACTGCCTCGGATGCTCTTTTTTGGACTTTCCCCTCTACTTGGAGGACATACTCGCCCCGAACTTTATCCCCTTGCTCATGAGCTTCTGGGCTCCAGTCGGAAGCACAAACGAGTTGGACAATCCCACTACGATCACGCAAATCAATAAAAATAAGTCCCCCATGATCTCGTCTCTTGGCTACCCACCCACATAATTTAACCGATTCTCCTACTTGAGCACTGGTAAGGTCACCACAAAAAATAGTGCGCAATCCTTTAATCATTTCTGGCATTTACATTTCCTCCCTTAAACTTTCAATCCAATTTTCAAAATCTGCAAGTGAAATAACTCGCTGATCTCCACCGATCATATCCTTGCAGGTAATCATCCCTTGCTCCAGCTCATTATCGCCCAGCAAAAGAGCCCAATTTGCATTTTGGCGATTGGCTTGCTTCATCTGCCCTTTTACCCCTCGGTTCATTAGATCAATCTCTGCTGACATACCTAATTTACGGATTTTTTGAACTAGTTCAAAACACTTGGGCTTCGCTTTAGCTCCTAAAGGCATCACAAAAAAACTAACCGATTGTTTTTTAGGCGGTAATAAATTTTGTTGATCCAAGGCAATCAAAATTCTCTCGATTCCCATTGCAAAACCTACACTTGGAGTAAAATCACCACCGCATTCTTGGATCAGCCCATCATAACGACCACCACCACAGACTGCACTTTGAGAGCCCAATGGAGGATACTGAATTTCAAAAGCCGTTTTAGTGTAGTAATCCAGCCCACGGACCAGTTTTTGATTAATCGTAAAAGGAATTCCCGCTCCGCCGAGCAACTCTTTTAGCTCCCCAAAGTGGTCTTGACACTCTTCGCACAAGCATTCCAGTAGCTTCGGGGCATCATTGCCTAAAGCCTGACAACCAGGCTCTTTGCAATCGAGCAATCGTAATGGATTCTTATCCAATCGACCTACACAGTTCTGGCAAAGTTTTTCCATATGAGGAGTAAAATATTCTCTCAATTTTTCTTGGTAGGCTGGCCGACATTTGGGACACCCTACTGAATTGATATATAGATTTAATCCTTCTAAGCCTAACTCAGTCAAAAATTCATAAGCCAGTGAAATAATCTCTGCATCACTGGTGGCGGCTTGACTGCCTAAGACTTCAATACCAAATTGGTGAAATTGGCGATATCTGCCAGCCTGAGGCTTGTCATGGCGAAACATGGGCCCCATATAATAAAGCTTTACTGGTTGGCTTGGCAATCCATACATTTTATTCTCTAAGTAAGAGCGAACGGTCGAAGCTGTCGCTTCAGGCCGCAAAGTGATGCTTTTATCCCCCACCATAAAGGTATACATCTCTTTTTGGACCACATCGGTGGTCTCGCCAATGCCACGCAAGAAAAGCTCAGTGTACTCAAACATCGGTGTCCGAATCTCTCCATACTGATAAATCTCACAGATTTTACGAATTCGTGCTTCCAGTTGTTGCCAACGGGAACACTCTTCCGGAAGAATATCATGTGTTCCGGTTACTGATTGAGTCAAAAATGCCATAGTAAATCCCCCTATCTGCTTGATTTAGTATTTCTTGACGCTCTCCCAGATATTTGTTCAAATCTCTTTCATAGGAACGTCGATCTTTAGGAAAGTGATAATTATATATTTTACCACGTTTCTCTCTCTTTTTGGTAGCTGCTCCTGGACCGATTCCAATTACACTATGGGTCTCATCCATAATCTGGATATTATAAAGGCTTTCATGACCTACCTTGCTATAGCCAATATTCTCCAGATGGCCTGGTGAATTTTTTTGGCGGTACAAATAGTAGGGTAAGTACTCTTTTTCCAAA
>JAGOHU010000098.1 GCA_017995975.1 Negativicutes bacterium | reverse complement strand
ATCCCACTTATTCCATTCATTGCTCCATCAATCAATCGTGGCATCACCTTATCTATCCATCCTAGATAAATCAAGCCAATCAAGATAAACATACCATAAGGATTTACCGCATTTAAAACTTCCTCAAAGTCTCCTGGGATCAAGGCAGCCACGATTTTGCTCCCATCCAAAGGAGGAATCGGAAGTAAATTAAATACCATAAAAACAATGTTATAAATAAATATTTTTTCAATCAAATTCCCGATTGGACCAATCGCTAACGACAAATCGAAAATGAGAAGGCCGTAGTAAATCACAGCAGAAATAAAGGCTAATAACAAATTGGCAGTCACTCCTGCAATGGAAACTAAAATCGTTCCAAGTCTTTTATTGCAGTTAAAATTGTTTGAATTATATGGAACACCCTTAGCCCAGCCAAAACCAGCAAATATAAAAAGCAAAAAACCAAAAACATCAAAATGCGATCTGGGGTCAAGAGTCATTCTACCTGCAAAGCGAGCAGTATGATCCCCTAGTTTATCCGCTACCCATGCATGAGCAAATTCGTGAAAACTGATAGCCATCACAAAGGCGGGCAAAGTATACAAAATCGTTTCGACTGACGGAAATCCCACTCCAGTTCCCCCTTTAATTTATAATATCTAAAATTGTACCATAATTTTAAAAACCGATTTTAACTATTTTCACTTTTTGCCCTTGGGTGGCTTTCATCATAAACTTTCTTCAAGTGCTTCGAAGTGACATGAGTATAGATCTGGGTCGTCGAAATATCCGCATGACCTAGCATTTCTTGCACACTCCGCAAATCTGCCCCATGCTCTAGCAACTGGGTAGCAAAAGAATGACGCAGATGATGAGGTGAAATATCCCGCACAATTCCTGCATTTTTCGCATAGGCTTTCAAAATTTTCCAAAAGCCCTGCCGACTCATTCGCTCGCCTCGATTATTTAAAAATAAAGCCCCTTCGGATTTTTCATTAGCCAATTCGGATCGACCAGTATGTAAATAGTGCTTAATCGACTGAATGCACATGGAGCCGATTGGTACAATCCGCTCTTTCGAGCCCTTCCCAAAGCTTCGAACATAACCAATCTCAAAATCGATATCATTTAAATTCACATTCAAAAGTTCCGTCACCCTGAGGCCTGCCGCAAAAAGAAGTTCGATCATCCCTCGATCCCTCGCCCCAATTGGAGTCAATAGCTTGGGCATTTCCAGTATTTTATTAATCTCGTCTAACGCCAAACCTTTCGGAAGTCTTCTCTCTCCTTTCGGACTCTCTAATAGCCGAAAAGGATTGGTTTGCCATTCATTTCGATCGATTTTAAAACTCCCAAAAGTTTTCAAAGAGGAAAGAAACCGCTTCATCGAAGCAGCCGCCCAGCCCTCTTGTTTTCGTCTCTTCAAATATTCTCGCACCGACTCGAGCTGTACCTCATCCAAAGTCCCATTATGATCTTTTAAATAGTCACAAAAAGGCTCTAAATCTCTCCCATAAGAGACAATCGTATTTAGTGAAAGCCCTCGTTCTAAAGCCAGATAATCTAGGAATTCCTGTAGCCACGGATGAGTCCGTTTTTTTTGCTTCATCCTCACTACCTCCCCTTATTAAATCCGAACCACTCCCGAATAAAATAACCCATTGATCGTTTTGGTATCTTGAATTTCACCAGAGCAAATCATTTCCATCAATTTTTCTGGGGTGAAACTTTCTACTTCAAGAAATTCATCTTCATCGGCTTCGGCTTCTGCACTTGCCAAGCCTTCCGCTTTAAATAAATGAATCATTTCATTGGTAAAGCCTGGAGCGGTCCAAACACTAATCAAAGGTTCCCAAGTCACGGCCGACTTCTTGATTTCTTCAGCCAATTCCCGCTTGGCACACTCCAAAGGATTTTCACCCACTTCTAATTTCCCTGCTGGAATTTCCCATATTGCTTGGTTTAATGGCTTCCGATACTGGCGAACCAAGATCACATTTCCATTGGCTTCGATCGGTAAAATCGCTACCGCACCGGGATGACGTACGATCTCCCGAGTACCGATCTTGCCATTTGGAAGCTCTACGGTCTCCACATCAACTGATAAAATCCGTCCTTTAAAAACCGACTCCACTTTAATTGTCTTTTCCACTAAATTCATACAGGACCTCCCAACCCTACTACTTGAAAATAGAGATATAGCCTAGAAGACCATATCTCTATTTTTCTATTTTACTTTCTACCTAGTTGAAGCATATCTTCTGCCATTTTTCGGGCAATTTCTTGATTGGCTTCACCAGACAGCATACGAGCAATTTCGTCAATTCGCATCTCTTCGGACAAACAAGCTACTTCGGTATAGGTTTTTCCTTTTTTGACTACCTTCTCGATACAAAATTGAGTTTCTGCAAATACAGCGATTTGAGGTAGATGAGTGATCGAAAGAATTTGGTTTTTCTGAGCCAAAGACTTCATCTTTTCACCAACCGCCAAAGCCGTGCGCCCACCGATTCCTGTATCGATTTCATCAAAGATCAAAGTCTTGGTAGTACTCTTAAAGTTTGCTACTGCCTGAATCGCCAAAGCGACTCGAGAGAGTTCCCCTCCAGAAGCAACTTTTTTCAAAGATTGAACCCCTTGCCCTACGTTCGCAGAAAAGAGGAAATCTACTTCATCTCTACCTTGTACCGTCCAAATAGATTGTTCTCCGATCTTCACCTCAAAACGAGCTTCGGGCATCGACATTTCTCGAATCGACTCTTCCACTTGTTTTTGCCATTTCTTGGCTACTTGAGCTCTTTTCTTAGAAAGTTCGGCTCCTTTTTCTTCTACCTGCACCAGTGCTTTCTGGATTTTCTTTTCCAATTCACCTTTTAAAAATTGTGAGTTTTCTAACTCTTCTTTTTCAATCAGCAAATCAGCCAGCTTTTGAATTAACTCTAAAATTTCCAGACCATATTTTTTCTTCAACTGATGAATTTTTTCCATCCGTTGTTGCTTTTTTTCAAATTCAAAAGGATCAAATTCTACATGATCCATCCGGCTTCGAAGATTCAAAGTCAATTCCTCTAACTGAAAGAAAAGATTTTGAAGCTCTTTCTCCATCTCAGTTAATTGGACATCATAACGAGAAGCCGCCGAAATTTCTTTGATACTTCGGGAAAGATTGGCTAGCACCGAGCTATCATCCTGATTGAGCAACGAGTACGACTTGGCCAACCCTTCGGAAATTTTACCTACATTGGAAGCGGCCAAGATGTAATTCCCTAGCTCTCGCTCTTCTTCCACACTTAATTCGGCTTCGAAAATTTCGCGAGCCTGCCAAGAGATCAGTTCGAGCCGTTCTTTTTTTCCTTCTTCTCTTTGGTTTAGTTCTTCCAGTTCTTCAATTAAATTTCTCCAAGAGAAATACTCTTTTCGATAATTTTCTTTTACTTTTTTCAGACTTTCATCGGCCTGATCCAAAGTATCTAATGCAAAACTAGCAGAAAAAATCTCTAGTGTGTCATGTTGGGCATGGACTTGAATCAGTTGGCGCCCAATATTCTTTAAAGTCCCCACTGTCACTTGCCATCCATTTACTCGGACCGAATTTTTTCCATTTCGATTGACCCTACGAGCCAAAATCAATGAGCCATCTTCCTCAAGGGGAATATCTAACTCAGTCAGTTCACTGACCAAAGGATGATTGGGAGTCAAAGTAAAAGACCCTTCTACTCGCAATTCATCTGTATCTTGGCGAATCAAATCAGGAGAAATTCTTGCTCCAAGAATTACCCCTAGCGAATCAACCAATATTGACTTACCTGCACCGGTCTCGCCGGTGAGTACATTTAGTCCTTCATGAAATTCGAGCTCTACCTCTTCAATCAGGGCTACATTTTGTATTTTTAGTGACTGAAGCATATAGCTGCCTCCCAAAAATAATTATTGTCCTCGTATTTCTTCTAAACGAGCAAATACTTCTGCGGTTTTTTCAATGGGTTTAATCACAAGCATTATAGTATCATCTCCTGCGACAGTACCCAGTACTTCTGGCCATTTCAAAGTATCCAAAGGTTTAGCTACATAGTTGGCACTACCTTCGGTTGTTCGAATCACAATCAGATTTTCACTATAACCCATAAAAATAACATTCTCTTGAAAAACCCGGGTTAATTTTATTTTAGAAATTCCCATCCCTTGATCCAAAGAAAAAGCATATCGGTTTCGCCCTGACTCACTTGGCACTTTAATCAACATCAAGTCTTTAATATCTCTTGAAATGGTTGCTTGAGTCACATCCATCCCGATCGACTTTAGCGCATCCGCCAATTCCTCTTGAGTTTCAATTTCTTGAGTTTCTACAATTTCACGTATTTTTGAGTGGCGTAGTAATTTCACAATAATCCCTCCCTAATTCTTTCAATAAAAAATGCGATTGGTGCGCCATTTTTTCGATTCCAAGCTTCCATGCGAGCCACTTGAAAAAGCGCACCGGACAATTCTGAGAGATAGTTTGATATTGCCAAATACTCCTGCTCCCCTTCAACGTGCCCCGGATAGCACACGACACTAATCAAACCATGTAAGGATAATTTTTCTAGCCAAATTTCTAAGGTAAAAATCGTATTTTCTGTCAGAGTTGTGATGTCTTTATTCCCCTGAGGAAGATAGCCTAAGTTAAGCATTCCTACATCAATTTTTGTTGGAATAAATTCATTAATATCCTTATGATTTCCAAGAATTAATTCCACCGCCCCCAACTGAGCTTGTTTGGACAATACCTTGGCGGTCATCTCCAATGCAATGGGTTGAATATCAAAGCTATACACTTTAGCTTCTGCCAGAGAATTCTCTCTCAAAAAAAGAGTATCCTGACCATTCCCCATGGTGCCATCTACCAAAACGAGAGCATCCTTTAGATAAGGTTTTACAACTTCATGAGCCCAAAAAGTGACTTTTTTACCAATCATAGATGAGCCTTTCGATGAAATCGACTTCGTAGATTTCGATAATAACTAGCTTTCTCCAAACGCATGAGCTTTACCTTCCAGGGCGAGCGAGTCAATCTCACCCGATCTCCGGGCAAACAGGCCACGAAAATCTCGCCATCCACAGTCACTCCGTAATTCTCGCTTCGATGATCCCCTTGGAGTTCAACCACCGTATCTCCATGTAAGACCCAAGGTCGAGCATAAAAATCATGAGCACAAATCGGTGTCACCACAATGGCATCCATATCAGAGGATACAATTGGGCCACCTGCTGATAGTGAATAGGCTGTCGTCCCAGTAGGAGTAGCCACGATCACCCCATCTCCTGGATAGGAAATCATCGGTTCTCCATTCAAAGAAACCTCCAATGTAATCACATGAGGAAAACCAACTCGAGCCAAGACTACATCATTAACTGCAACCCATTCTTGAATAACTTCTCCCTCTCGAATCAATTGACCCGACAAGATAAAGCGTTCATCAATCCAATGCTTACCTCCCAGAATTTCGGCCAATACCTCTTGCCAATTGGCAAGACAAAGTTCATTTAGAAAGCCGAGTCGTCCCATATTGAGACCACAAAGAGGAACCCCATGCTCTGCAGTAAAACGAGCGGTATACAAGATCGTTCCATCCCCACCGACTGTAATCATCAAATCAACCTGCTGGACTAACTCTTCTTCTTTGGGGTAGGTTTTGATCGAATCCAAGCCAAGCCACTCAGCTACGGTTTGCAAACAACAAACTTCAATGGATCGATCTTTTAAAAAGCTTATCAATTCTAAAGCCAACTCTTTTTTATCTGAATCTTTAGCCTTAACTCCAACCATTACTCCAATGCGTTTCATGATTCACCCACTTTTTCTTTTTCGAAGTTTCCGTGAGCCTTCTCAACCAGATTTTGAATTACCTGATCCTCAAGGGAGACCGAAGAAATCCCGGATAAATCTAAATAGGCTAAAAATTCAATATTTCCCTCAGGCCCTCGAATCGGCGAAAAGGACAAGCCTTGAATCGAAAAGCCAATTTCCACAATTTTACGAAGCACCTCAGCTAAAACTGCCTGATGAACTTTTGGATCTCGGACCACACCATTTTTCCCGACTCGCTCTTTTCCCGCCTCAAATTGAGGCTTGATCAAGCAGATCACCTTACCAGCCGAATCTAAAAATTCTTTAACCACCGGCAAGACTAAGCTCAAAGAAATAAAAGAAACATCAATTCCTACAAAATCAATTGGGTCTCCAAAGCTTTCTTTGGTTACATTTCGGATATTCGTTCGTTCCCAAACTACGACCCGAGAATCTTGGCGAATTTTCCAATCGAGCTGTCCATAGCCCACATCAATCGCATAGACTTTCCGAGCTCCCGCTTGTAATGCACAATCTGAAAACCCGCCAGTTGAGGCGCCGATATCAGCCATTACAAGTCCGTCAAGAAGAATGTTGAACTCAGCCAAGCCTTTTTGGAGCTTAAGCCCACCTCGGCTCACAAAAGGATGAATTTCGCCTAAGATTCGAATCGTCCCATCGGCC